>WFRF01000228.1 GCA_015486655.1 Caldifarciminota bacterium
AACAAGTTCAAGGTATTCAATGAGATTCTGAAACAAGTTCAGAATGACATATCTGAGAGTTGAGAAATAAGAAAATATGAGATAATCAATTATTCATTTAAATTCTCAGTTCACAGTTCTTACTTATTACTTATTCACCCTCATGCTCTGCCCCCCCTAATTCCGAGGGGAATTTATAGATGTCACCCTGAATTTATTTCAGGGTCTCAATGAGATTCCGGCTCAAGTCCGGAATGACATATCCTATACATATGTATATATAATATTTTTCGTTTTGAATATAATTTGATTAAATGTTAAAACCTGCCCCAATGCCTATATTCCCCAATCAAAATTTCAAATTTACCAAATTAACCCCCACAAGCGGACTTTGCTCTATGGAACCGCCAAATAGTTTCGGAAAATCAAAAGAAAGCTTTCCGTCATTAATGCTTATCAACCCTTCCCCCTTTGATTGCACGGTTTTATACCTTCTTGTCAGGTTAAAACCTACCACTGCCCCTATAATGGGAGCTGAATACATGGCAAGATTTAAACAAAATACGGAATTAGCAGTTGAATCGGCAGGCTTAAAATACCCGTATAAATCATAAACACTCAAAGAAATCAACTGGATACCGCAGGATATAGCAATCCCATATAATATGGCTCTTTTAAGAGAACCCGTTTCATTCCCTATACTTCCTATAGCGAATACACATAGCTGGTCTGCCAGCATAATTCCCACATCGGGTATTATGCCAAATCCGTAAACATTCCAATTAAGAATGCTGTTTTCCTGATTAAAATATTTAAAAACATCCATGGTTTTGGATTCGACTATAAATCCGGCTGCTAACTCTCCTCCTATTCTCCAAAAGTTTAACGGTGGGACATGAGTATCGGAGAATCCATTTTTCGAAGTTATATTATTATCTCTATGATTATCATCGTTAAAATTTGTTGAGAAAATCTCTTTCCTCAAATAACTCATATTATTTCCATAAGTACTTGAAACTGCAGCTATAGAACAACAGAACACAATAAAAGAAATGAATAAAACTTTATTTACTTTAGCGATCTTCAACATGTATAACGGAAAATTCTCCTTCTTCTCCTGTATTGATAACATCAGTAATAGAATCCGAATTCGGATCAATCTTGTAAACATGCCCCCCCAAGTATGAAGCGACAAACATTCTATCAAGGTCTCGGGAATAATCAATATATTCCGCCCCCCCCTCGGGAATGTCAATCTGTTTTATTTGATTATTTCCATTCATATCAACAACGTCAATACGATTATAACCGTTGGCATCGTAATATGTTATATATAATTTATTATGTACTGCAACTGCACTTTGCGGTAAGCGTTCATTATTCCCGGGAAGATCTATGCTTTTTTCCAAAACCAGATTGGAAAGAGAAAATACCATAATATGTTTGGTCCCGCATGCATAAAGCTGATCCCCCTGTACAATCATATTATTTGAACCTTCTTCATTTGTATTAATAAAATCAATATGAGGAGAAATAACACATTTCTGTCTTATGGAATATAATAAAAAATACTGAATCCCATCTGGCGGTTCTATAAGCATTATTACAGTATCTCCATTAGTAACGGCACAACTCACCAAAGTGAACCAAGGAAATGCAAGAGTATCAATAACCTTTTTATTATCCAGATCATAAATATAATTATATCCACTATCATTTGAGTAATAAAATACATCGGAACTCACGAACGCAAGATTATCCCCAATTGGGTATATCTTATCCGGTGAAAATCCTACTTTTGATTCTTCAATTTCACCGGAACCGGGATTCAATATCCTAATAACATCGGAACTGCTACTGTTACTCTTATCTTTTACATTTCTATCACTTAATGTCACATATATTAAACTCCTGTGAATCAAAAAGTCTCCGATCTCCGCAAGAACCATATTATCCCTTCTTGCCACCTGTTCCTTTCCTATGACACTGTCTCCCTTTGTATCTATTACCGTAATGTAACCGCTTGATTTACTCAATATATATCCTACATGAGGAGGAATGTTGAGTGGTTTTATATTCAATTTAAATCCGAAATTTAAAAGACTGCACCCCGTTAATATAACTATAAAAGAAAATAAAATTATCTTCTTTATTTTACCAACTATGCTGAACAACATATGTATCTCCATCATTAAATATATCATCAGGACTTACCGAATGGTGACTCCAAAATCCCTCTGTAGCATCTATATCTATTCTAGGATTTGTCCAATAATATGCCGCCCAAACAAGTTGAGAGCAATAATACTTGCTTTGAGTCCATTTATTATACCAGTTATCATTATATGGGTATCCTATTCTGGAATAGGCATAATTCTGAGCGGCAATTTTCTTCGTTCCGTTAGTATATACTCTCAATAAACATCCCTCGTCATAATTATTAAATACGGTAAAACTTTGTAGTTTTACACCTTCCCCCTTATAAGAAGATACAACATGTTTGTGATATATTCCCGGTCCATTCAAATAACCTATACCTGCATGACAATAATGTCCAACGGGAGAAAATCCGTCATGTACAACAATCGGATCTCCTGCTTTAAGATAATAAGCGAAGTTAACTCCATTATGGTGATCGTTACGATAATTTCCATCTTCGATTTTCATTTCCAATGCCATTGAAAATATTTTACCGTCTCTCTCGGACGGTTGCCATCTCTCCGTATTTTTAAACTCCTTCCAAGGAACACATTCTTCCTTTTTCATACAAGCATTCTTCAATTCTTCAATTTTTTTGCGACTATAAAAATTCTCTTTTACAGGTCCATAATCGTCGGCACTTTCCCCTGTCGCGTTATATTGATAATTTAAAAC
>WFRF01000229.1 GCA_015486655.1 Caldifarciminota bacterium
CATATCTACTCCCCGGGAAAAGTAATGTATTGACAAATCCGAAAATTTCACTATAATCTTATTGAAATTAGATTTCAATAAGGAGTATAAAATCGATAGAAGATTATTTAAAAACAAAGGATTGCGTTTAACGGCTCAGAGAAAAGCAATCTATGACATATTTCTTCAAATGAAGGGACATCAATCCATAGATTCCATATATAACGAATGTGAAGACAGAGGGCTGCATATAGGAAAAACAACCATATACAGAACATTGAACCTTCTGGTGAAATTGGGGTTTGTTGAAATGCTTGCAATAAAGGATTTCCCAATACTCTATGAGGTAAAGAAAGAGCATCATCACCATTTTGTCTGCACAAAATGTCACAATGTCTTTGATGTTAAAGGTTGTGCAATAAACGGATATTCCCCAAAAGGAGGATTCCACGCAGTTTCTCACGATATCATATTTTATGGTTTATGTGATAAATGCTACAAGGAGGAGGTCTCAAAGTGAAAAAATTTGCTCTTTTGTTCTTTATCATTACAATTTTCAATATCACTGTTAGTGCAAAGATCAAGATAGTTACAACAATAGTTCCACTTGCCAATATAGTACATTCTGTCTCGGGAGATTCCGCTGAAGTTATGGCAATTATTCCTCCCGGTGTCAGCCCACATACATTTTCACCTACACCGAAAATAATAAAAGAGATTAACAACGCCGACATAATTGTCATTAATGGCGCCGGACTCGATTTTTGGATAAATAAATTTCTAAACAGAAATGCCCGCATTTTAAATCTGTCCGACTATGTCCCGCTAATAAAAGGAGAAAACGGAAAGGGGAATAATCCCCACATATGGCTATCGGTAAGCAATGTTAAAGAGTTTGCCGGACTTATTGATTCTACCCTATGCTTGGAAGATCCGGATAATGCAGGTTATTACAAATTGAACACCGAGAGGTTCGTTCAAAGACTGGATTCTTTGGACAGGGGAATTAAGAAAAGATTATCCGGGCACAAAAACAGATATTTTATATCGTTTCACCCTTCATGGACTTATTTTGCTAAAGAATACGGTATTAACGAAGTAGCAGTAATAGAAGAAAGTCCCGGTAAAGAACCAAACCCGAAATACATTATGAATATTATAAAAGAGGTACGGAAGTACAACATACATGTCCTATTTGCGGAACCACAGCTAAATTCAAAGGCGGTTCATGTTATAGCCTCCGAAACAGGAATTAAAACGGATTTTCTGGATCCCATAGGAACATTCGGAGAAGACTACGTCGATTTTTTAAAATCTAATTTCCTGAAAATAGAGGAATCCTTCAATGAGTAACCCTATTATTAAAACGGAGCACCTGTTCTTTAACTATAATAATATCGAGATACTCTCTGATATTAATTTCATCGTAAGCGAAGGTGAATTCATAGGGATTATTGGTCCTAACGGAGCGGGAAAAACAACGCTTTTAAAGATAATTGTCGGATTACTTCCCCCCACATCGGGCAGTATTTTCGTCTTCGGGAAAAATCCGTTTTTATTAAGAAAAAAACGTCATCTAATCGGTTATGTCCCCCAGGCAAATGAGGCTGACAGGAATTTTCCCATTACCGTTAGAGATGTTGTCGCATTGGGACGTTATCATGAAAGAGGTTTTTTTGCAAAACTCAATTCGGATGATATCGAAATTGTAAATAGCGCTATAAAAAAGATGAATATCGAGAGTATTGCCGATAAACAATTCAATGCCTTGTCAGGTGGACAGAAGCAGAGAACTCTTATTGCAAGAGCTCTTGCACAGAGACCTAAACTCCTTATTCTCGACGAACCTACCGCCGGCATCGATGTTAAGACACAGGTCAGTTTTTATGAAATATTAAAAAAATTAAATGGGGAGGGAATAACCATTATAATGGTATCACATGACATAGGTGCTCTTACAAAAGAAGTGTCCAGAATTGTCTGTCTTAATCGGCAACTCCATATTCAAGGATGTCCGGCCGATATTATGAGAAGCGAACAACTGAAAAAGCTCTACGGATACGACGTCCTTCTTTTAACCCATGAGGGGAAGGAGAATGTAAATGATGATTCCTGAGATATTCAGATATGCTTTCATGCAACGGGCATTTACAGCCGGGATAATAATAGCGGTTGTTTCGTCGATAATCGGTATTTTTGTCATTCTTAAAGGTCTCTCTTTTGCCGGGGTGGGGATAGGACATGC
>WFRF01000230.1 GCA_015486655.1 Caldifarciminota bacterium
CATCAGAGTGAGATTCCGGATCAAGTCCGGAATGACCGATTATAAACAATCACATTTACAGTGTTCTCATTTTATATTTCTGTCAATTTCAATGTATGAAAGTGGTAAATATGTCTATACCACTTACCATTTCGACTATTTTAAGTAGATAGGTGTAGACATATTAACCACCAATACGACTTCGTCGCAATTTAGAACTGAGAAGTAAGAAGTAGGAAATAGAGAAAATGAGAGATAATCAAGTATTTATTTAAATTGTTACTTCTTAGTTTTTACTTCCCACTTATTT
The DNA here is from genome assembly GCA_015486655.1 of Caldifarciminota bacterium. Taxonomy (GTDB): domain Bacteria; phylum Hydrothermota; class 32-111; order QNBC01; family QNBC01; genus QNBC01. The sequence goes on from WFRF01000230.1 coordinate 290, forward strand.
TTGAATACCCATCAGTCCGGTAAAACCGGACAACTCCCCTAAAAGAGGAACAGCTATTCACAGAGAATAATAAAATCAATTACATATTTAACTTCTTAGTTCTAAGTTCCTACTTCTCACTTATTATAGAACACCCCGCCCTAACATTCGTTATCGCACCCATCTTTCCGAGGGGAATTGACAAATGTCATGCTGAACTCGGTTCAGCATCAAAGTGAGATTCCGGATCAAGTCCGGAATGACCGATTGTAAACAATACGTTTAAAGTGTCCTCATGCTGTAGAAGTGTTGTATGATATGTCTATATCACTTCCAATTCAATATTTTAATCTAATATCATTGACTTCAATGTTCTTTTAGAATAATATTTATATATTAAAACAATGGAGTTTATCATGAAATTTAAGTGGATATCATATTTAATCTTATCTGTTTTGCTTTTAATCCTTGTTTTTCAAAATACACAAGGTATAAAACTTAACCTCTATTTTTGGCATATCTCCGTATCAGGTTCTCTTTTATACATCATTTTATTGTTTGTGGGAGGATTTATAGGATTCTCAATCCATTATATTCTTGTAGCCCGTAAAAATAAAAACAATCAATAAAGTAAGGTCTTTTTAATATCCCGTATGGCCGAATCCGCCTTTTCCCCTTTTCGTATCGCTTAATTTCTTTGCTTTTATGATTTTTGCTTTGTATATTTTTGAAAGTACGATTTGAGCGATTCGGTCACCTTTGCTTATCTTATAGTCCACATCGGAGAAATTAAAAAGTATCACCTTTATCTCCCCTCTGTAATCAGCATCGATTGTTCCGGGAGCATTAAGAACACCTATACCGTGTTTCATCGCCAGACCGCTTCTCGGCCTAATCTGTATTTCGTATTCCGGTGGAATCTCAACGGCAATTCCTGTTGGGATAACGGAGAAACTCCCCTTTTTTATTACCAAATCAACTGCCGAACATATATCCATGCCGGAGGAAGATTCCGTTTTATATTCGGGTAGACTTATTCCTTCCTCCAGCACTTTAACCTTTATTTTAATCATATCAATGTTTGTGGAATAACTTTCCCTGTTCTCCTCCTGCCCAAACATCATTTACATCCGTATAGAAAACGGTTCTTAAAATTGCATTTTTAATCCCCTCCTCCTTCTCCCATTTCCCCTGATTAAAGTGGTATATCATGGTATTTAATCCGGAGGATAATCCCCCTACAATATAGCCGCTGTTAATATCGTTTTTATATATCGCATAGAGCGGAACATCGATGTCTTCCATACTGTTATCTTTTACAAATGCACCGCCGTCGTAATAAAATACACTATTCTTCTCTCCGACTATATAGCCGGTTGATCTGTTTAAGAAAAATATATCATTCAATTTCTCGCCTTGATTCAGAGTTGTTGTGGTCCAGCTGCCGTTGCTGTATTTCATTAAAACCGAACTGGAGTCTTTAAGAGCAAGAAAATAGGCATTGGCGCTTGACATTGCTGCAACTTTGTACGGATGCGGATCCCAGGAATTTGCTACGTATTTAGGAGACCAATAATGCCCATCGTAATAATATACAATATTATCGCCGCATACCCATATATTCGCGGAGTCTATCACACTGATACCTTTTAAACAGCCGAGGGTGTCCCGCATTATAACATCAAAATTGCCTATTGAATCCGTCTTCAAGACGACGGAATTATTGTCCCCGCCGCCGCAGATGTAAACAGTATTACCAAGGGCAGCCATATCATAAAGAGGTAAACCCATTGTATCGGGATTTGTTATCTTGGTCCATGACCCATTCACATCGGTAAATATCTCTCCGGCATCCGTTATAAGATATCCCGTTCCGTTATCTGTAAACAAAATCTTCTCAATAGTATGAGTTGTGCCGATTTCCACCTGTAACCATGCAGGTGAATGGAATATCGAACATCCGCTTAAAAGTAGTAGTATCACTGAAAATACTAATATCAATCTGGGTATATTTTTCATTTATACCTCCTTCAAATAGTTATTCAACTTTACGGAAGCTTCATTGACTTCCCTTATTCTATTTTCCGAATCGCTGTTCTTCAATTGCAAAAAATCCTTCTTCAAAATCTGACTCTGTCTTTTTACATTATCATAATTAAAAAATACAGGCAACCTGAGTACATCAATTGCATGTTTCACATCGTTATCATATGATTCAAGTTTATCAGTAAATTCCTTGTCTATATTATTGAATTCCTTGCTTGAAATTTTGAATTTCCTTGATATCAATTCCATTGATTCTCTCTTTTTCTTATCTATCCCGCCAATTGAACTCAAATTATACAGTTGCTTAAAGAATTCGTATCTCTCACTCACAAAATTTTCCGAATTAACTGATATGATTTTAACATCTCCGTTTTTGACGTACCGATCAAAAGACTTGAGAAGAGCTTCCCTTTCTTCCGAGGAAATCCCGTTGCTCTTTATCATGTAATTTTCAAAATAATCCCTTTTGCTGAATAGAAACCTTCCGTCAATTGCAGAAACTTTTGCTGCCCAATAAGTCTTCTCTTTAAGCCGTTCCAATTCAACATTCTTGTTATCAACCGATATACTGTCAATAAAATGGCCTAGTATACCTCCGATAATCGCCCCGGGTAATCCTCCGAATAGCAAACCTGCACCGGTCCCGAAAATTTTACCCCTTATCCTCATCTTTTTTTATCAAATCCTTGAATTGTACAACATCAATATTCCCTTCTCTAAGCATCTCTTTGGAAAGTTCATCAGGATAACCTTCTTTGTAGATAATACGCTTTATACCAGCATTTATAAGCATTTTTGTGCAAATAACACAGGGATGATTAGTAACATAGATCGTTCCTCCGTCTATGCTTATTCCCATCTTGGCAGCCTGAACAATGGCATTTTGCTCTGCATGAACCGCTCTCGAAAGCTCCTGTCTTTCCCCTGAAGGAATATGCAATCTGTCACGAATGCACCCGCCGAGTTCATCACAATGTTTGAATCCTTCGGGAGGACCGTTATATCCCGTTGTTAAAATCCGTTTATCCTTAACAATAACCGCTCCGACTTTTCTCCTCAAACAGGTGCTTCTCTCCTTAACCAACTCTGTTATTTGCATGAAATATTCATCCCAACTGGGTCTTTTCATAGTCCCTTCCCGTTAATTATATTATACATTTTTTTAAATTTGTTATACTCATTTTTAAAAACATTGTATTTTGAATCCTCATACAGGCAAAGAATAATCTTCTTAAGCGAGGTCTCGGTATCTTTACAGTACGGTACTATCACCTTAAACATATTTTCCGCACATCTTGTAACGGGATATCTGAATATGCCTGTGCTGATGGCCGGTATGGCTATTGATTCAAGTTCGTTTTCATCGGCAATCTTTAAGATATTCCTTATGGCATCTTTAAATTTATCATCCTCATCCCCTTCTCCCATGGTAGGCCCTACGGCATGTATAATATATTTGCAAGGTAGCCTGCCAGCCTTTGTTATAACAGCTTCACCGACATTTATCGGCGCTAATGTATCACTCTCCTTCTGTATACCGTAACCGCCTCTGCGAACTATCTGCCCGGCGAGCCCTCCTCCATGCTGAAGATACTTATTCGCCGGGTTTACTATTGCATCTACTTCGAGACTCATTATATCACCTTTCATAAGTTCAATCTCAGTGTTTTTTATTTTCATATAACCTCCTGAAAAATGGGTATATCATATAAAGTAGCAGGATTAACAATAATAACTCGGGGAAATAATATCCCGCTTTGGTGTAAATTGATTTTTCATTAAGTAAATCTATTTTAACAGACAAAATTGATTTTGTAAATATGCTTGTTTTATCGTGCATCCTCCCCCATTGGTCAATTCTTCCGGAAATACCGGTATTGGCACATCTTACAATTGTTCTTCTGTTTTCTATTGCTCTTATGGGTAAAAACGAATTGTGCATATATGAGAAAGAGGTTTTCCCGAACCACGCATCTTCCGTTATATTTACCAAAAATTCCGCTCCTCTTTTTGTAAATTCCCTCGATAAGATTTCAAACATAGATTCGAAACAAATAATTACGGAGAATTTTATGTTATCTGCCGAAAACACTGTATATTCTTGCCCTACCGAATAATCGCCTTCACCTAAATCAATTTTTTTCATAAAACTTAATTTGTCGGCATATGGCATTCTCTCAACAAAAGGCACGGGAAGAATCTTCCTGTAAATCTCCACACTGTCCCGAGGAAGCAGCAGCATTGCCCCGTTATAGTACTTAACAGGTCCCTTATGCTCAA
>WFRF01000231.1 GCA_015486655.1 Caldifarciminota bacterium
GGCGGGAATCCCGATTATACGGCAATTCTTGACAATTACAGCTTCGGCAATCCCGACAAAGAAGAGATACTCGGTGATATAATTGTCGCTTCAAAGGCAATGTACGAAGCTGCGAAATTCTTTGATATACCCTTCATTTCGGGAAAGGACAGCCTTTACAACGAATTCAAAATAGGAGACAAAACAATCAACATTCCCCCAACCATTCTGATTTCGGCAATATCCGTCATAGATGATATCAGGAAGACAATTTCATCCGATTTTAAATCAGCGCATAATCCGGTTTATCTTATTGGAGAAACATTTGAAGAACTCGGAGGTTCAATACTGTATGATAATCTGAAAATAGAGGGCGGTATAGCCCCTCAAGTGAACCTTGAAAGAGCAAAAAAGACACATTCAACTCTTTATCAAGCCATAAAAAAGGGACTGATTGCATCCGCCCATGATCTTAGTGAGGGCGGTTTGGTAGTATCGGCAATTGAAATGGCAATCGGAGGAAGATGCGGTTTCGAATTTGACATCTCCGAAATCACGGATGAAAATTATGATTTTTCCACTGTATTATTCTCCGAATCCGCATCCAGGTACCTCGTTGAAGTAAAGGATGAAAAGGCATTTTCGGAACTTATGAAAGATGTCCCGGTTTATAAGCTTGGACATACCGCTGAAGGAAAAGAGATGCGATTCCTCTACAGAGGCGCCGATTTGAATATAGATATGGAAACGGCAATAAACGAATGGAAAAGAGAATTGAGGTAATTATGAAAATTAGAGCGGCATTACTATACACCGAAGGTACTAACTGCGATCTCGAAACAGAAAATGCTTTTAAAATGGCGGGTATTGAAACAGAAACATTGATTTTGAATCAGATTATAGAAAATAATGGAAATTTCGACAAGTATCACATTATTGCCATCCCGGGAGGATTCTCGTACGGTGACGATATTTCAGCAGGAAAAGTATTCGCCGATTTGCTTATGCACTATAAAAGCGAGGAAATTTCCAGGTTTATATCTCAGGGAAAATTGATAATAGGTATTTGTAACGGCTTTCAGGTACTTGTAAAGACAGGACTTTTGCCGGATATTTCCGGAAATCATAAGGTAGAATCCACACTTGCATTTAACGATTCCGGCGTTTTTATCGACAGGTGGGTAAGTTTAAAAGTGAACAAAAAGAGCATTTCAAAATTTATCGATGAAGGTTTTCCGGAACTAACGGAGCTTCCCATTGCACATGCCGAAGGGAAATTCATAACTTCCAACGATATTCTGGATAAAATTTCACAAAACGGTCAGATTGTTTTTCAATACGCATCTCCGGAAGGAATTGTCAGTATGGATTATAATCCCAACGGTTCATTGATGAATATTGCGGGAATCTGTGATAAAACGGGGCAGATACTTGGGCTTATGCCTCACCCCGAGAGATTCGTAACACCCTATCATCATCCGACATGGAGAAGAAAAAAGATTGGAGAAGACAGCACCGGGCTTTTAATCTTTAAAAATGCCGCAAATTATATTAAAAATAACGTAATATAACGAATATGAACAATAAAGATAAAGATTTAACCTTGAAATCCGAGAATATGCTCAAACATATGCGACTGAGGCGTTCGGTTAGGGCATTTGAGAAAGCCGCACCCCCCATAGAAGTTATTGAGAATTGTATAAGTATTGCCGCAAGCGCCCCTTCCGGAGCAAATGATCAACCGTGGACATTTGTTATTGTAAAAGACAATGATGTTAAAACCGCTGTAAGAAGGGAAGCCGAGAAAATTGAAAAAGAATTTTACGAGAAACGAATATCAAAGGAATGGAAGGAACGACTGGTTCCCCTTAACGTAGATCCTAAAAAAACCTTCCTCGAAGAAGCACCCTACCTTATATGTATTTTTGTTCAGAGATATCATTTCGATGAAAAGGGAAAAATTGTAAAACATTACTATCCATTTGAATCCGTGGGTATCGCTACGGGATTCTTAATCTCCGCACTCCATAATCTCGGAATTTCCACTTTAACATACACACCAAGCCCCATGGGCTTTCTAAGTAAAATTTTAAAAAGACCGAAAAACGAAACACCTTTTATGATTTTGGTTACGGGATACCCGAAAAGTTCTTACAAACCGCCTAAAATAAAGAAGAAAAAAAGGGAAGATTATATTATCATTGTCTAATGGATTGCTTTTAACAGGTTTGTTATAATCCCCGGAGCATGAATAACGCCCTTCCGAAGCATAACAAACATATTCATGGAAAAACTCAGAAAAAAATGCGACAGGACTGCCGGATAAACGGATTTAAAATAAACCGTCAGGTACCCGAGTAAAATACCACCGAAAATAGAGCTGTAAATTTCCATTTCCGGTTTGCCGTAATGTGCAAGTGAAAATATAATCGTACTTATGGCTATTGCAAGGAACAACCCTGTTTTTTCCCTCAATACGGGGATTAAAAAACCTCTAAATAAAAACTCCCAGGAAAACATAAAAAGAAGAAACGCTAATTCATAGAAAACAATTTCGCCGTTTGATTTTACATAGTACTTATAAAGAGGGTAGACACGAAGAAAATCCCTATTTGCCGAGAAATACGCGGTCCCGATTACAATAAACACAAAGATTACGGCAACAACGGGTAACCATACTTTCCACCTGCCCAAACCGAGATAAAATTTCCCGAATTGATTGTATAATTTCAGGAGAATAAACGCATATACAAGCGAAAATATAAAAAAGATTACCAAAACTGTCGGCAAAATGCCTTTGTTTTTAAAAACAACGAGAATTACAAGATCAATGACTGCAATTGAAATTGTAATATATGATAATTTGTTTCCTATTTGATATAAAACGCCATCATATATAAAAACGGGAAGAATAAAAAATAAGAGAAGTGATTCGGATACCCATATAAGCGGCGGATGCCACAACATTCGGTTTATGGCAAAGACAATGGCGAATGACAGATAGATTAAAACGGAACCGATTGCTATGTTGTCAAACTCGTTAGAGGCCATTAACCACCCGATATAAAAGGTATAAGAGAAATTTCGTCTTCATTTCCTACGAGACTGTCTTTGGGTATGGCTTTACCGTTCTTCTCCACAACAAAAACATACTTCTCGGGGACACCGACATCTCTTAAAAGCTCGTTAATTTTAATCGGTTCAGAGATATCTCTTTCAACAGATTCCCTGTTATCGATATACTGCCTTAAAATTCCGTATACTCTGATTTTCATTTACAAAAAAGAGAGGGGGTATATACCCCCTCTTACTATATACCTGCGGCTAAATTTTCGTCCACTACATCAAGCAGGTCAAGTGACGCCAGTTTTATTCCCGTGGGTGTGCTATCCTTTGACCAACCTCTTGCCATGTAGTATTCATCCAACATATGCTGCAATTCTTCTTCGCTTACATAAGCACCTTTTGATACACCTTTTGGAATGGGATTGTGAGTGACTCTGTAAGGCAACGTATCGTATTTTCTGTCTATTCCCTCCCTTATGTTAAACATCTTCTGAAGATTATATACCCTCTCACCTATTGTCATCACATCGGCATCAATCATTTCTCCGCCTGTAATGGCATTGTTGAGTTCGGGAATACCTTCGAGGAAATACATGTGTCTTGAGAATTTGCACAATCCGAAAATATCATACGTTGTTGCCAGATCCTCTGCGGATTTAACTTCAAACCCTTTCCAATCACTGCTCAATCTGTCAATGCCTTTGTATTTCCACCAGCTTCCGCCGAGTTCAATGCCGTATACACCTGCCGTTAAGTGACATGCACCTCTCACTGAAACAGCAAGAGCCAAAGCCATTCCTTTTATTCCCCTTACATCGTATGCGGGAAGCTCAAGGCCCTTTATATTGATGGCAAACTGATCCGAATTCTTTCCGAGCTTTTCCGCTGCGGCTTTTGTCCCGTCTGCGAGTAGTTCACCTATATACCCTTCTCTTTTTGCCATCTTTTTCAGAACTTCTATTGCGGCATCGGCATTTCCGAAGGTGAGTTCTATACCTTCCATTTTATCTTTATCGAGCAAATCTTTTTCATACGCTTCCATTGCCCAGGCAATTGTTACTCCTGCCGAAATTGCGTCGAATCCTTCCCTGTCACAGATTTCGTTCATCATGGCCACAGCTTCGACATCATCTATTTCCAACACACCGCCGAGAGAATAGAGAACTTCATACTCAATACCGTCTACCTTGGTTCCGGCATATTTCCCCTCTTTCACCTCAATTATCCTTCCGCACGGTTTCGTACATGTGGGGCAGGGATGGTGTCTCACCGTATATTTTGGTGACCAGTAGTACGGATCTATATGAGACTTTTCGCCCTCTTTCAGATTGTCATAAACCGACTGGAAATATCCCCACTGCCAGTTTCTCGAGGGAAATGTTCCTCTCTCTCTGTTCATCCAATCATAGAATTCACCTGAACCGTAATCCATGTCCGCCTTTGTTGCCGGATGTTCTTTTATAATGTTAACCCATTTTTTGTTCAGTTCTTTTAACTTCTCTTCATCGGAAAATTCTATCTTTTTATCACCTTTCATTATTACGGCTTTTAGATTCTTTGATCCGAATACGGCTCCGCCGCCTGCTCTTGCCGCCTGTCTTTCTTCGAAATCAACACCTGAAATTTTGCTTAAATTCTCTCCGGCTCTGCCAATGGCACATGTTCTGTAAGCTTTCCCGTATTTCTCTCTCAATTTTTCCTGTGTTAAAACGGAATCCATACCTCTGTACTCTTCGGCATCAATGAATTCCACATTTTCGTTATCAATTTTCAATGTAACGAGATTATCACTTTTTCCTTTGATTATGATTGCATCCACACCGGATTTTCTCATCTCGACACCGAGATATGCACCTACAATGGCTCTACCAAAACCGCCCGTTAAAGGGGATTTAAATGTCATTGCACTTTTTGAGCCCGTGGGAATCCCCGTTCCTACAAATAAACCGGGTGAAAAAACCACTACGTTATCCGGTCCCAGGGGATCTATTTTACCGTCTGTTTCTTTATACAGAAAATAGGTGGCAATACCGAGTCCCATATTATATTTTTTGTATACGTCATCATTAACCGGAACTATTTCGGCTTTCTTTGAGCTAAGATCAATTTTAAGTACCTTATTCCATACACCTTTCATCAGAACCTCCTTTAATATTTGGCTATATGATATAATATTTACATATTTATGTCAATCTTTATAATTCAAAAACCGATATATGAATTCCGCTTTCAGATTTATGCTGTTCCCCGCTCCCACTTGATACAGGTCGCCTATCTCCGCATTAAAGCTTATCCTCTCTTTTTTGTATTCGAAAATAACTTTCGGACAAATATAATACTTAACGGTACCTGAGAGAAAATTATTGGCGGGGAATTCCTCTTCACTAAAACCGCCCCCCGAGGGCCATTCGGCATCAATACTCCCCTCACCTTTTCTCTTGAAATACCCTTTGAACCCAAATGACATTTCTCCCATATTTTTGTTTATTTTCAAATACAATCTGTCAAAATCGTTTCCCTCCTCCGTTCCTATGGGGAAACCGTATGCCGTAAATCTACCTGCGGGGGCATATAGGCCGTAAGTCCATCTTGTTGCAAGGGAATATTCCAGAGTTACATCCACTCCGCATATTCCGAATGAATCCCCCAGTGTAAAAGCCAGGTGATTGGGTTCGTTCATATCACCCGGAGGATTGTCATATTGAAAATCATCTATCAACAATTCCGAATAGATATTGTGCCTCCGGAACCGTTGTTCTACTGATATGTCCCAAAATACATTTGTCGGAACGGAATTCCCCTCATCAGGATCGTTCCATTGTAAAACATATAAAACATTCAATGGATTTAGAAATTCTAAAGGAAAGGTTTCACCGTCTTTATAGTAAATCAACACTGCTTCTGCAAGTGAAATTTTCGTTTTATTAAATAATAACTTAATTCTATGTGCGGTTATATACCTGTTAAAATGATACTTAACCGTTGATGTGTCTCCTACAACATCATTCACCGTTGAATATATGCGATTTAATAAAAAATTAACCGATGAAAATTCGATGTTTTTGTATTTTAAAGCATAATGAAAATTATTCAGAGGAAGATAACCGGAGAAAAGCAATGGGGAAACTCCCTCCCCCCATCTAACGGATTTTTTACCTGCACCGATTCGAAAAATATCATTCTCATATGAAATATACCCCGTTCGCATATTCATACCCACAATATTTTTAAAGAGCCTCTTCGGAGGCAATGTTGTGTCAATAAATTTAAGATCAGGTTGAAATTCAATTTTAAATCCGCATGTATCAAAAGCAACATAGGGTTCTATAGAAAACAGATTTAAACTGTCCTTTTTATAACCAGTAAAAAGTTCGGCTTTAACCGATGCATTTATTATTGCCGGAAATAGTAAAATCAGAAGCAATTGCAGTTTCTTCATAGGAATATATTATAAAGAATAGGCACATTTCGTCAATAGTAAAAGTATCTTTGTAGTAGATAGGTAC
>WFRF01000232.1 GCA_015486655.1 Caldifarciminota bacterium
AGTAACCCACCACTCTAGAGTAAGTCTCCACGGGAACCTTTACAACTCTTTTTGTAGCCTTCATCTCTTTTACCTTTTCCATTTTTTCCTCCTATTCGGATATTTCTATTTCAATTCCATATTTTTGTAATTCTTCTTCCGTATGTTCATAGGGACAAAACTGGTATTCACCGGGGATATAACCGTGCACCGGACAAATACTGAATGTCGGTGTTATTGTATAATACGGGAGTTTAAATGTATAAGCTACCTTTTTTACAAGGTTTTTACAACTATCAATATCATTTATACTTTCACCGAGGAATATATGAAATACCGTTCCGCCGGTATACTGCGTTTGCAGATTATCCTGAAGGGTAAGCGCTTCAAACACGTCGCCGTTAAAATCCACCGGTAACTGGGTGGAATTTGTGTAGAACGGAGCATCGGTGCCCTGGGTAATAATCTCAGGGAATTTTTCCTTATCAATTTTTGCAAGTCTGTACGATGTTCCTTCAGCCGGTGAAGCTTCGAGATTATAGAGATTGCCTGTTTCATCTTGATATTTCCCAAGTCTTTCTCTCATAAATTTCAATGTCTCTACGGCAAAATTCTGCCCTTCCTCGGTTGTTATGTCTTTACCTATAAGGTTTAATGACGCTTCGTTCATTCCCACAAGACCGATTGTTGAAAAGTGATTTGCCCAGTATGAACCGAACTTTTCCTTAATGTTACGCAAATAAAACTTTGCATAGGGATAAAGTCCCATATTTGTAAAATTCTCAAGCACCTTTCTCTTTATCTCAAGACTGTCTCTTGCAATATCCATTACCTTTGCAAGACGTTCGAAATACTCTTCTTTGCTATTGGATTGATAGGCTATTCTCGGAACATTGACCGTGACTACTCCAACACTTCCCGTAAGCGGGTTAGCACCGAAAAGTCCTCCTCCTCTAACCTTGGCTCTGTCTATATCATCTTCTTTTTCTTCCTGTTCTTTACCAAACTTCAATTGTAAAAGGTTTTCCCTCTTCCGCAATTCTCTGTTGTCAAGCCTCAATCTGCAACACATGCTTCTCGCATCATCCGGATTCATATCCGTGTTTACAAAGTTTGAAAAATAGGGGATTCCATACTTTGCCGTCATAAGCCACACTTTATCGAGATTTGCATCTTCCCAATTAAAATCTTTCGTGATATTGTATGTTGGAATGGGAAATGTAAATATCCTTCCTTTGGCGTCACCTTCCATCATCACTTCTGCAAAGGCATTGTTCAGCATGTCCATCTCTTTCTGGAAATCGCCGTAAACCTTGTCCTTCTTTTGGCCGCCTATAACAACCTGTTCGTCCTTCAAACTTGCCGGAACTTTGAGATCCATTGTTATGTTTGTGAAAGGCGTTTGAAAACCCACTCTTGTAGGAACGTTAAGATTGAACAAGAACTCCTGCATTGCCTGTTTGACCTGTTTATAATCCAATTTATCATAGTAAATAAAGGGGGCAAGTAACGTATCGAAATTGGAAAATGCCTGTGCTCCCGCAGCTTCTCCCTGTAATGTGTAGAAAAAATTGACAATTTGGCCGAGAGCTGTTCTGAAATGCTTCGCGGGACTGCTTTCCACTTTTCCTACTGCTCCGGTAAACCCTACATTCAGAATGTCCTGCAGGTCCCAACCGCAACAGTAAACGGAAAGAAGTCCGAGATCATGTATATGCAGATCACCGTTTGAGTGGGCATCTCCGATATAATCAGGATAAATCCTTTTTAGCCAGTAACGGGCGGAAATAGCCGATGTTATATGATTGTTAAGCCCTTGCAGCGAATAACTCATGTTGCTGTTTTCATTAACCCTCCAATCCTTTTTCATGAGATAGTCGTCGACTATTTTCACGGATTCTTTGAATAGCTCCTTTACATCTCTCAGTTTATTATGCTGCTCTCTGTAAAGGATATAGGCTTTTGCCGTTTTGGCATGTCCCTCTTCTATGAGAATCTTCTCTACCAGATCCTGCACATTTTCTACAGTAGGGATATTATCCCCTTTATATATGGCATTTAAGGATACAACTACAAGATTTGTAATTTTCCTAACTTTCTCAAAATCCGTTCCTCCGACGCTTTCTACCGCTTTTACAATTGCTTTGTATATCTTCTCCGGTTCAAACGGCACAAGCCTTCCATCTCTCTTTCTAATAAACTCAATGTTGTTTGTCATTTGACCTCCTTTTAAATTATACTAACATAATTAATCTTACATGTCAATACTTTTTCCACAATATATTGTGGAATTTTTATTAAATAACACAACATATTGCATTACCAATATTTACATTTAGAATTTAAATTTTTACTTTATGAAGTTTAGGTTAAGTTACTTTTTTAGAAGAAAGGAGGCTATTATAAACGCCGTTTCAACCCTATATGTAGTGTCACCCAGTGTTACCGATAATGTATTTTTTCTTTCCAATAATCCCAATTCCCTCTCACTGAACCCCTCTCTCGGTCCCACAATAACGTTTTTAATATTATCTTTTGAAACAATGTCTTGAATTTCGTCATCAGCATCAGGAAGAAAAACAAGGGAATCCGAGGATAAACCGATTTCATCAAGACTGTCCATTATTCCCAAATACATGGGCATGTTGGGATTGTCGGATTGCTTCATTCCGGAAATAATCTTTTTTCTTACTTTATCCTCATTTGGAGACTTCGCATGCTTTTCGGTTTTGTCCCCCTTAAAAAAACCAAATGCTTTAACGCCCATTTCTCCGGCTTTCTCTGCAATCAACTCCATCTTTCCGGGATCCGTAAAACCTATGTAAAATGTAAACGGGACAAAATAGGGAATTTTTTCAATCTTGTTTATTAGAAAAACAGCCTCTTTCCCTTCAAATCCTTTGTATGTCACAAAATAAAGGAAGCCTTTCCCGTCTATTAAACGTACGGCTTCCCCTATTTTAATTCTCTTTACTTTTAAATGTTTTATCTCTTCCGAATTTATAATAAAAGCATTTTTACCTGTGATTTTATCCGCAAAAAACGAAGGCATCTATTCTATTTGATCCTTTGTGAGTTCATGAAGTCTCTTCAAGAGTTCTTTTATCTCGCCACTTGTAGCTTTCGGAGTATGAATAATCGTTTGAACAATAACATCTCCTCTTACTCTTCGCCTTAAATCGGGTATCCCTTTACCACGGATTCTGTATTCCTGCCCGGATTTCGTTCCGGGATTTATTTTCAATTTCACCGTTCCGTCAATAAGCTTAACATTCACCTTATCTCCGAAAACGGCCTGATACAGTGTTATCGGTTTTATTATACGGATATTGTTCCCCTCTCTTATAAAGTGTTTATCCGTTTTCTCCTCTATGATAACATGAATATCGCCCTTAACGCCCCCGCCTTCGGGATAATTTCCTTCACCCTCAAGTGTAATGTAGTTGCCTGTGGATACCCCCGGCGGAATCTTCACTTTAATCATTTCCTCTTTAAGAACTCTTCCCGTTCCATGACAAACCTTACATTTGGTTTTGACTACTTTACCGCTTCCATGGCACGTAGGGCATTCACTCTCACGTATCATTGTACCGAAAATTGATTGCGTCCTCTGTCTTATAACACCAAGTCCGTTACATGTCGGACATGTTTGTATATCGGTACCGCCTGTCCCGTTGCATGCATCGCATTTTACATACCGCTTTATCTTTATCTTTTTATCCGTCCCCTTTATAATCTCTTCAAGTGTTAACGGCAACCTTATTCTGAGTGATTCCCCCACATTTACCCGATGTCTCTGCCTTCTCCCGCTTGAGTAAGAGTCGCCCATACCACCGAAGAATGCGCCGAAAAGATTTCCCAAACCGCCGAAATCACCGAAGATATCCTTTAAATCCTCAGCATGAGTAAAATCATTCCAGGAAAATCCGCCGCCACTAAATGCATCATTAACGCCGTTGAATCCGTATTGATCGTACATTCTCCGTTTCTGCGGATCCATGAGAACTTCGTAAGCTTCGGAGATTTCCTTAAATTTCTCCTCAGCTTCTTCTTTGTTATCTTGGTTTAAGTCAGGGTGATATTTTTTTGCAAGTTTTCTGTAAGCACGCTTTATTTCATCCTCGGTGGCATCTTTCGATACCCCGAGGATTTCATAATAGTCTCTTTTTGAAGGCATTATTTCTTATCCTTATCGTCGTCGTCCACTACCTCATAGTCAGCATCTATTGGTCCTGATTTGTCTTCCTTCTTTTCATCACCCGTTGGAGCCGAGGTTGAAGTAGTTGTTCCCTGTGAAGCAGCTCCTGCCTTTTGACTTTCGGACTTATAAGCCTCTTCGGCTAATTTATACGATTTCTGCTTTAAGTCTTCCGTATCAGCTTTGATTTTTTCGAGATCTTCACCTTTAATGGTTTCTTTCAGCTTATTCAAAGCTTCTTCAACATCTTTCTTTTCATCTTCCGTTATCTTATCTCCGAAATCTTTCAGAGATTTTTCAACGGAGTATATCAATGTATCAGCTTCATTCTTAGCCTCAATAAGCTCCATCTTTTTCTTGTCTTCTTCTTCATGCTGTTTCGCCTCATTTACCATTCTGTCAATCTCTTCATCGGACAATCCGCTGGAAGCTGTAATTTTGATCTTCTGCTCTTTTCCTGTGGCCTTATCCTTTGCTGACACATGAAGGATACCGTCAGCATCAATATCGAATGTAACTTCTATCTGAGGAACTCCTCTCGGAGCGGGTGGAATACCGACAAGTTCGAATTGTCCGAGTAATCTGTTGTCCGCCGCCATTTTCCTCTCTCCCTGCAATACGTTAATGGTAACGGCAGGTTGATTATCCGAAGCGGTTGTAAATATCTGGGTTTTTCTCGTGGGAATTGTTGTGTTTCTCTCAATCATCTTGGTCATAACTCCACCGAGAGTTTCAATACCCAATGAAAGCGGTGTTACGTCGAGCAACAACACATCCTTCACATCTCCGGCTAAAACACCGCCCTGAATTGCCGCACCAACAGCGACAACTTCATCGGGGTTAATACCCTTATGAGGTTCTTTCTTAAAGAATTCCTTAACGGCTTCCTGTACTTTTGGCATTCTTGTCATTCCACCTACGAGTACAACTTCGTCTATGTCATCTATGGAAAGTTTAGCATCGTTCAAAGCATTTTTACACGGAATTATCGTTTTTTCAATTAAGTCTCCCACCAAAGATTCCAATTTGGATCTTGTAAGTTTCATTTCAAGGTGCTTTGGTCCGTTTGCGTCGGCAGTTATAAATGGTAAACTTATTGTTGTTTCAAGAGCTGTTGAAAGTTCTGTTTTTGCTTTCTCAGCCGCTTCACGAATTCTTTGATGAGCCTGACTGTCTTTCAAAAGGTCTATTCCGTTTTCCTTTTTGAATTCATCTACAACCCAATGAACGATTCTGTCATCAAAATCATCGCCGCCCAAATGAGTATCGCCGTTTGTGGATTTCACTTCGAAAACACCGTCTCCAATCTCAAGAATTGAAATATCAAATGTTCCGCCACCGAGGTCATAAACAGCAATTTTCTCATTTTTCTTCTTATCAAGCCCGTAGGCCAAACTGGATGCAGTAGGTTCATTTATAATTCTCAGCACTTCAAGCCCCGCGATTTTACCCGCATCCTTGGTTGCCTGTCTCTGGGCATCATTAAAATATGCAGGTACCGTTATTATTGCTTGTGTTACAGGTTCTCCGATATATGCCTCTGCCGCTTTTTTAAGATAGCCGAGTATCTTCGCCGATATTTCCGGAGGTGAATACAATTTATTCCCTATTCTGACTCTACAATCACCGTTATTGCCTTCCACCACTTTGTATGGTACTCTCTTTACTTCTGTAGCTACCTCTTTATATCTTCTTCCCATAAAACGCTTTATGGAAAATATAGTACTTTCCGGATTCAGAACCTGTTGCCTTTTGGCAAGCGTTCCGACAAGCTCCTCTCCCTCTTTTGTAAAGGCAACAACACTTGGTGTTGTTCTGCCCCCGTCGGGATTTGGGATTACCTTCGGCTCTCCGTTTTCAAGTATGGCAACACAAGAATTTGTTGTTCCTAAATCAATACCAATAATTTTATTCTTCGCCATCGTTCTTTTCCTCCTTATCTTCTATTTTATCTTCTTTTTTCTTCGATACTATTACCTTTGCAGGTCTCAAAACTCTG
>WFRF01000233.1 GCA_015486655.1 Caldifarciminota bacterium
AACAAGTTCAAGGTATTCAATGAGATTCTGAAACAAGTTCAGAATGACATATCTGAGAGTTGAGAAATAAGAAAATATGAGATAATCAATTATTCATTTAAATTCTCAGTTCACAGTTCTTACTTATTACTTATTCACCCTCATGCTCTGCACCCCCCCCTAATTCCGAGGGGAATTTATAGATGTCACCCGATAGATTAGTAAGAACTATGAAGTCAGAAGTAAGAAGTAAGAGGTAATGAGATTCCGAAGCAAGTCCGGAATGACATATCCTATACATATGGATTTGTGGCATCCTTCGTTTTGAATATAATTTGATTAAATGTTAAAACCTGCCCCAATGCCTATATTCCCCAATCAAAATTTCAAATTTACCAAATTAACCCCCACAAGCGGACTTTGCTCTATAGTACTGCCAAATAGTTTCGGAAAATCAAAAGAAAGCTTTCCGTCATTAATGCTTATCAACCCTTCCCCCTTTGATTGCACGGTTTTATACCTTCTTGTCAGGTTAAAACCTACCACTGCCCCTATAATGGGAGCTGAAACTTCAATAATTCCGAATATCGGTGTATCCGATGGCCCATCAACTATATTAGACGTGTAATAATATTGGGAACCGAATGCCAATGCTTGGATTCCCAACGAAATTGCAGTTCCGTAAATTAACGTTTTGGGTAATGAACCTGTTTCTTCTCCAATATTCCCCCCAATATATGCCCCAAATTGATTACCGAGAACCCATCCTATATCCATTGAAATAATTGCCCAGCCGCAATCACCACCCCATATATTATGATCCGCCCCTGTCACATAAATAAAATACGTACCGATAGCACCGGCAGCTCCCACAAATGCGCCACCTAAACTTTCTTCTACTATTCGATAAAAACTAAGAGGGGGTATTGTATCTCGTAAAGTGTCATTCATGGAATCTGCATTAACCTTCTTGTAATCATTGTATACGACACTTTGATTCTCAACGCAATACTGTCTACCGATAAAATTATATTCACCGACATTAAAAGCATGCAAGGTATAACCGGGAATAATAAAAATCGACGACATTAAGAGGCAAACAAACAAAATTTTTCTTTTAACAGTTTTAATAGAGTAAATTTTCATAAAACCCTCCCTTTCTATTTATTCTATGTCAATTATAAATCTCTCTGATAAAATGTCAAATATAAATGTAAATAGTTTCTCAATCACCAATCTTAATGAAATCCGTAGCAATTTTTTCTATGAAATACCTGTCGTGCTCAATAAAGAGCATGGTCGGTCGGTACTTCAATATCACCTCTTCGATTTGCTCCCTGGAAAACAGATCAATGTAATTCAAAGGTTCATCCCATATAAACAGACTTGTAGTCTCGACAAACGAAAATGCCATTTCCACCTTTTTTTGTTCTCCCATGCTGAATGTCCATAGAGGCCGTTCAAAAATATCTCCTTTTATCCCCATTGATGCCAGAACATTTCTGAATTGCGATAGATCCGTACCCTTTACCTCAATAATATCTTTCAAATAATCCTTATTCCACCGAGGTATTTGCCTTGCAAAAACCGTTTTTACAAAAGTCGGTTTGTAAATTATACCTTTTTCCGCTTTTAATTCACCTGATATTGCCTTAATCAATGTTGTTTTCCCCGCACCGTTTCGTCCCTCTATGGCAATTCTGTCACCTTTGCGTAAGATAAGGGAAAAATCTTCTATAATTCTCTTCTTTCCGTAGCTTAAAGTTAGATTTGTTATGGATAGAACTATTTCCGGCATATCATAATCGCTCTTTAATTTTAATTTGCGCTCTTTTTCTCTATTTTTTAAAAGTGTTTTCTTTTCTTCAACTTTTTCCCCCATTCTTCTCTCTATATTTTTCGCTCTTTTCATCATTCTGGCAGCACTTGCCCCAACTGCCCCTTTATCCCCTGCACCAATCTTTGTTTTCTCAATTCTAAATGACCACCTTTTAAGTCTGTCGGTGGATTTACTAAGTGATTTAATCTGTTTTTTAATATTATAATCCCTCCTCTTTTCATACCCGATTTCCAAATCCATGTTGTATTTCCATTGGGAGTAATTTCCTTTATTTATTCTAATGTCATTCTTGTTGATCGATATTATATGATCCGTGCACAGATCGAGAAAATATCTGTCATGGGAGACAAGCAGAAACCCTCTTTTATCGGACAGGTATTTCGCTATAATCTCCCTCCCCTGCATATCAAGATGATTTGTGGGTTCATCTATGAGGGGATATTCCCCTTTTCTCAAAAAGAGTGATAGTATCTTAACCTTCGTTTGCTCACCGCCACTCAAATCACAGAATCTCCTATCCAATACGGATTCATCCAAATTCATCCTAAAAAGTTCTTTTTCCATCTGTGATTTTATTCCATACCCGTCGTACCGCTCGTATAATTCAAGTAAACTACCGTATTCTTCTAGACTCTTATCGTCCCCTCTTTTTACAAGCTCCTCCATTTTCTTTTCCCATTCTCTGAACGGGGCAACACTCTCCATAATAACATCTTCAACATTTCTGTTCTCATCTGCTACTTCAAACGGAAAGTAATGAACTGGAACAGGAACATGGACCCTGCCGGAAACAGGTTGTAACTTTCCTGTTATCAATTTCAAAATCGTTGTTTTTCCTTTTCCGTTCAGCCCCACAAGTCCCGCATTCCATTTTGTATCAATTTCAAGATCTATACCTTCAAATACCGGGGCATAAGGATCACTATAATAAAATTTCACATTATTAAAAATAATATTCATAACCACTCCTTTCAAATTTTAATTTTGGGTATGGATGGCTGAGAAAATTGTGTTATCTAATTGATCATAGTGGCTTATTATATAACAGAATCAATTATTTTTCAACAATTTTTTATGGAATAACATTAGATAGATACAAACATACTTAAAACCTAATTGAAGTATAGCGATTTCATCTCAAGTAAAGCGATTCCGTCGCAACTAAGAAGTAAAAAGTGGAAAGTTAGAAATAAAGAGGCTTCGCCTCAAGTAAGAACTATGAAATAGGAAGTGAGAAATTAGAAATGAGGAGATTCCGAAGCAAGCCCGGAATAACAAATTGCAAAGGACACCGTTTACGGTGTCCTTATGTGGCGAAACATTACAAGCAACCTTTTTGAAAAACTTCAGCATCAATTATCAATCCTGAATTATTTTGCTCGTTATTCCACTCTTTTTTACAATATATATAGCATATCTTATTTTAAATTATTCATCAAATCATGTCAGGCTATAAAACTCTCCTCACTATCATTCTCTGTCGTTCCCGATTCTTTTATGATAAAATCAGGTGATTCAATTCCAAAATTGGACAAAGAACTCGCAAAAAGTCCTCTTAATTCGCTAAGCGTATCTTCGTCAGAGACATTTACAAGCTCTTTCCAAAAATGATAGATAGCATCTTGAGGAAGAATCTTTATTTGAACTATGGTATCCCCGGAAACTCTTATTGAAGGAGTAAACTCTTGAGATTTACTTAATGAACTTATTAATCCTTGGTGAATGTCCGGATAGAGATTTTTAATCATATCAAGGAACCCGTTTAATGCCACCATGAGAGTGGACAATTTGTCCTCTTCCCACTCCGCTGCATCCAACCCTACATCAAGAGAAGCTATTCTGCTAAGAAAATCATACACAAGTTCACCCTTTATTACATCCCCGTGCTGAGGTGCTATTACCTCTGGAGTTTTACTCAATAAACCTATTTTATCGACTGCGATTTGCAAAGCCTTTTTTGACGGCATATATATTTGATGAAAAAGCGAAATTCCTTCCCATGATTCCTCATCAGCATAAATACCACTTCCCTCTCTTGTATCAACACCGCCTAAAAAATCACCCGTGAAAATCACTTTGCTCTCAAAATCATAAAACATCGTTGCGCCCACAAAATGACAATATTTAGCGGGAATAAACTGAATATAATGCCCCGTTTTCTTTATTCTGAGAACATCGAACTTAAATGATTCAACCGATTTAAATCGTTTTTCAGGTATACCATACATGCTAATAAGCCTCCATGTATCTTCCGAAGCCAATATAACTGCTTTTGGGGCAGAAGCTAAAATCGCCATTATATTTGATGACACATCTGGATCCTGATGGCTTAAAAATATCGCATGTACATTTTTTATTCCTCCTATCAACTCTTTTAAAGTCTTACTTAATACAGGGTAATCAACTGCCGTCCCCGGATCCATCAACATGTTTACGCTTTCGCCGTGGGTACCGACAAAACGTTTAATGTAAATATTTCTGTGGAGAAACTTTTCGCCGCTTCTAAGTAAATAAAATTCTTTTCCTATTTCATGTAACTCGCTAGCCATGTTTATACCTCCTTAACTTAAACATGTTACAATATTAAAAATAATATTATATTTATATATATCACAACATTGTATATCATTCAAGTATAAAAAGATTACATAAGTTTATATAAAATCTTGCAAAGTAGTATATATATTCCCCATCTTTCTACGTGAAATTTACACAGATATAACATATCGTATTTTCATTGTATAATAACCCTATAAATTGAATTGTTTATAATTGATTATTCCGGATTTAATTCCGATATTTCAAACTTCTTAATCATAGATCAAATGCCAGGGTGAAAAATGTACTTTTACAACAATGAGATGTTCTAAATAAATGAGAATCTGGAATTGAGAAATTAAATATATAATTAATTTTATTGTACCCCTATTACCTATAATATATGGTAAAATACTGCGATTATTTTGCTCCCCCTTCCCTATACCTTTTCTACCGCATTTTCGATTTTTCTCTCTTCCGTTTCAATCTCTTCAACAATTGCCTCTCCCAACGATTCATGTTTTGTTTTTATCTTTTCAAATATCTTATACCAAACGGAAGCCATGGGCATCTGTATTAGAAGGGCGGATACAACCCCCATAAGTGCCAAAGGACCGAAAGCCGATATTGCAAGACCCATTGCGATGGATAAATTTTTCGTGGATGCTCCGTAAACTACCGGTATGGATTCTTCAAATGATAATTTGAAAATCCTTTTCGAAACGAAATATGACAAAGGAAACATCAACAAATAATACACAAATACACCTATAATCGGTAATATTATCATAGCCGGGTGTTTAAAAATAAATACGGCTTTCAAACTTGAACCTGCAAAAACGAGATAAAATGCCATTAAGGATGATAAAAAATGCAAACTCGGAGTTATTTTTTTCAACCCTTTCTTTCCCGAAACTTTTAATATAACTTCTCTGGTCCCGATTGCCAATAAGAACGGTCCCACAACAAGAATCAATATGCTTCTGATTAATATTGCAATATTCATGTTTATTCTGTTGCCAATTGCGAATTTCATCCCGTAAGGCACCCAAAATATGGCAATTATAAACGTAACCAACTGAATCGCAACGGCAAGTGGGAGACTTGCATCGAGGATTCCCGACCAGTAAGTTATAAATCCTCCCGGAGGTACAAGGCCGGCAAGCATTAAACCGGCAAATATATTCGGGTTTTTTGTTATAATAATCGCTATGGGCCACATGACAAGCGGAGCAATGATCAGGGACATGACAGAACCAACAATCAACTCTCTTGGAAACCGTATTGCATTTACAAATTTGGTGAGATCCATATTTATCATCATTGCCCATAACATTATAAAAGCAGACGGAATTATAAATAATTTAAGATCCTTCAAGATATTTTTGTGGACATACAACCCTGTGACTAACCCTAAAGCAAGAAATAGCAGAACCAGAACAATCATATTCTTTTTAACGAAATTATCAAGCTTTTCCATAAACAACTCCATTAACGCAAGAAGCAGTAGAATTCAGTCAAAACCTTATAGTCGGTTTTTAAAGAATTATTATCAATAACCGGTAAAAATACCCCTGCCTTTGCGAATATTTTCTTATTGAATTTATAGAGAATCTCCTCGGAAAAGGTTAAATTTTCGATATTTTTCCCGAATCTGTAATCATAATCGAATGTTGTCATTGAAACTAATCTGTTACCATAAAAATGAGCTGCAACTGTCAGGAAATTATCACTCTCCTGAGAGTTTCCTCCCTTACTAAATTTTTCCATAAAAGATGTATAATACCTCAACTCCAACATTTTATAAAAGTAATTACCCAGCAACTCAATATACGTATCATAAGTTCCGCTTCCGATAGATATTCCACTGTCGTTTTTTGCCACATAACCGACCGGCAATTTAAGAGAAAATATCAAGTCCACATTATTCTTTCTTCGAAAATTTAACAAGTTAAATATTACTCCCTGTCTCATATCCCCTATTCCGGCATTCGACGCCGTTCCCATCTGTTTTTTTACGTAAAAAGGTTGCTGAGCATATATATTAATCCTATTTGAAATCCCATACTGTTCCTTAAGTCCCGTAATATTCATATATGAATTACTCATCTGAAAATCCGCGTAGAAATCAAACACTTTTACAAGCAACCTTCCCTTTTGAAAAAGTTGGGGAGATAAATAATAACCTCTTATCATCCCGGGCAAAGTAAGGAATACTAAAGAAACAATCAGAATAGAGCAAAACCTTTTCATATCCGCCTCCATTATATGCATATATGCGAATATATGCATATAATGGAATAATGTCAACCCTTAAATTAAAATTTTTAGTATATATGTATAGACATACTAAGCGACTGTGTCGCAAGTAAGAAGTTAGAACTAAGAAGTAGGAAGTAGGAATTATGAAGTAAGCACGTATGGCTTAATAAACACCCCCCTGCTACGCAGTACCCCTCTTGCCGAGGGGAATTCATTAATGTCACCTGAATTTATTTCAGGGTCTCATTGAGATTCCGGATCAAGTCCGGAATGACGAATAAGAAAGGTAAAGATAAGGAAAAAATTATACAACCACGCCCGCTTTAATTTCTCGGCTCATAGCACATACCTCTTAATTATTTCTAATCATAGCTGCTCCTCTTTTAGGGGAGCTGTCCGGTTTTACCGGACTGAGGGGTCATGTTCCGAGGGAATATAGCAGGTGAAGACCGTATTGTTTTATCCCCCCCTCCGCAAACCCCTGCAAGAGGGGAATTTATTTTATTAGAAAGTTATGTGAATAGTAACGTAAATTTTTACATATTTATGAGGAGAAATAGCAAATAATTGGATTCCTGATCAATTAAGTTTCTCGAGTTTCTCGATGTCTCTTTTATATTCGGAATATTTCTCCAGATTCATACTTAATATAAAATCGCTTATGAGTTTGTCATTAAAATTATATCTGTAAATAACCGAGCGTCCTACTTTTTCATCCGCCACAAGACCGGCATTTTTCAATACAGTCAGATGTTTTGATATATTATACTGTTGGCTTCCCATAATATTTACCAAATCGCACACGAACAATCCTTTTTTATGGTGCAACAGTATATTGAGTATTCGCAGTCTGACACTACATGCAATTGCCTTTAATTTTTTTAACTCATCAATCATGCTTGACACCTAAATTACATTTTCCCAAGATAAAAACTTATTTTGAAGATTTTTATCCCATTATTATCTATTGACAAATCTATTTTCCCTCCGTACCTTTCTACCGTTTTTTTGACGACATATAAACCCAATCCCGTTCCTTTTGCCTTTTTACTGTAACCTTTATCAAATATCTTACCTGCGACATCTCTATTAATAGGTTTTCCGTTATCTTCAACAGTAATTAAAACATTTTCATTTACATTGTTCAAAGTTACTTTAATATATTTCTCTCCCTTTCCGTCATTTTCAAAGGATTCTATGGCATTTTTAATCAAATTATTCATAATATCCATAATTTCCATCTTTTTGATATCCAAATAAATGTGTTTTTCGGGGATAGAACACTGTAAATCAATGTTTTTCGAT
This sequence comes from Caldifarciminota bacterium, assembly GCA_015486655.1. GTDB lineage: Bacteria > Hydrothermota > 32-111 > QNBC01 > QNBC01 > QNBC01. The sequence goes on from WFRF01000233.1 coordinate 7,925, forward strand.
TCCGTTTCTGTCCGATACAGATTGCATATATCGGACAGTATATCATTCAGACAAATTTTTCTGTTTCCGCCTTCCCTTATTCTCCTTAAAAAGTCACTTATATTTTTATTCAAAAGCCCTATTTCATCATTAATTATTCTTACGAGATTATCATCAAACTTTTTGTTCGATAAAAGCCTCTGCGTTGCCATGGAAATAGCATTTAAAGGGTTCTTAACTTGGTGGGCAAATTCGGATATAAATTCCTCATTCTCCTTCTGTCTTTTTCTCTCATTCTCAACACGTTCAAGTTTAATTCTATCTGTTCTATCAATGAACATCACCAATTTGAAACTTTTATTCATATTTTCCACATTAATGTCTGAGACAAATACGGAATATATTCTTCCCGCAACATCAACCGTATCGTTATTCTCAAGGATTTCATTTATATTATATTTGTCTTTCTTTATGTTAATATGATCGTACAATTTATTTTTAAGCACTACATTACCATTTTCATCATAAATTGCAAGAGGCGACTCAATCCCTTCAAACACATTTTTTATTATTTCTCGGTTGAAAAGATTTTCTTTTGTCATTTCTTCAATTGTTCTCTTATTGTACAGCAAAACATAGATTGCAAGAGCTATCAACAGAATTAAAACAGATGAAATCAAAAACATTACAAATTCTTTCTTTATTCCGTTATATAAAGGGATTGCATCAAAACAAATTCTTAGTAGTTGGTTTTTCGATTTATTAATGCACTTTACAACCTCCACTCCTCTCTGCCCGTTAAATGTTATAAACCTGTATCTGTAATCCCTGCTCTTTAGTGCATCCATAAGGAAAGTATCGGATTTTATGCTCGGAATCCTGCTGATATTGCCTGTTGCAGCTATTATCCCGTTTAAATCCTGCCAAACAAAATAAATTATACCTGTTTTATCCCTGATTTTTCTTAGAAATGCTCCGAAATTAAGCGAATCATTACCCACAGCAATTGATTCCATGTTAATAACAAAAATCTTAATCCATTTCCCATATTTATTCGCAATAAAAAGGTAATTATCCTCGGTAAAAATCGTATCACTTTTTATTTTTGAAAAATCTTCGCCGTATCTTTCTCTCGGATAAACAACATATTTTCCGCTTCTTAACAACATAATATCATGAATATCATAATTTACCATAAGTTCCATCCTCAGGTTCTTGTTGGTAATAGAGTGTATATCTATTACCTTTGCTATTTTGTATTTATCCTGAATAAACTGTTGCTCGTTGTTGGAGATAAGTTCGAAAATCGAGTTTGAAGCTTCCTCTATAATCGTAGTTTTTGATATCACTTCATTAACAAACATTTTTTGAAGTGTATTTCTTATATTGCTGAAAAACATGTAGTTTAGAACAAGAAAAACAATTAGTATTAAAAAGAATCCTATTTTTTTCATCTTTTTGGTGTTAGTTTCGCTATGGGTAATATCATTTCCTCAATGGAAATCCCTCCATGTTGCATAGAACCGGCATAACTGGGGCCGCTATAATCCTTCGGTTTGAGATAGTTATTTTTTAGAGCGAATATATACCTGTAATTAGGACCTTTGGAGGGCAGATGAAACGATTTCGGATCAAATAATGTAAGAGTGTTTTTCTTATCTCCGAATATACTAAAACCCTCGGCATATCTAAACTG
>WFRF01000234.1 GCA_015486655.1 Caldifarciminota bacterium
ATATATTGAGAAAATCACATCAAAGAATGTCGGGTTTATCCCGTCGCTGTTTGCTTTCAGCGGTGCATGTGCCGGTTGTGGAGAAACCCCTAACATAAGACTTTTAACTCAACTGTCCGGAGAAAGGGCAATTATCGCTAATGCTACCGGATGTTCAAGCATATACGGCGGAACAGTCCCCGGGTTCCCTTACAGAATCAGTGAAAGAGGTATGGGACCTGCTTGGTCGAATTCACTCTTTGAAGACAATGCCGAATTCGGTATGGGAATGAGCATCGCCGACGAAAAAATGAGAGAAATAGGAAGAAAAGCCTTTTCGAACCTGAAAAAATCATGGAAATCAGCTGGTAAACATAAAGAACTCGTTGCACTGATGAATAAAATCGAAGAGGTTTGGGACGAAAGGGCAGTAGAGAAATTTTATCTCGTCGATGGTTTAATGAAAGAGTTGGAAAAGAACCTAAAGACAATAAAAGGAGAAATAAATAAAAAAGAAATCAACGATTACAATGATCTGATTTCAACCCTTCCACATATTGCTCTTAGAACGATATGGATAGTCGGAGGAGACGGTTGGGCATACGATATAGGCTACGGCGGATTGGATCATGTTCTCGCCTCAGGGAGAGACGTCAATGTCCTTGTCCTCGATACGGAAGTTTATTCAAACACCGGGGGACAATGTTCAAAAGCTACTCCCATGGGAGCAGTTGCGAAATTCGCCGCTGCGGGTAAACGCTATACAAAGAAGGATCTTGCAATGATGGCAATGTCATACGGATATGTCTATGTGGCAAGAATTGCAATAAACGCTAACCACAATCAGGCATTAAAAGCGATGAAAGAGGCAATCGAATATAACGGTCCTTCAATTATTATAGCTTATTCACCCTGTATAGAACACGGGTATAATCTTATGTTTAATCCCGAACATCAGAAACTTGCCGTGGAAAGCGGTGTTTGGCCTATTTATAGATATGATCCCAGACTTTCTGAAATGGATAAAAACCCCTTACAGCTCGATATAAAAGAATTAAAGGCCAAACCGAGAGATTACTTGGTTAAAGAAAACAGATTCAGAAGGTTGCTTAATGAACGTCCCGGAGAAGCTGAAAATATCTTCAACGAGGCTGAAAAAGCAATTATAAAGAAATTTGAGTATCTAAAGAAATTAGCATCAATTTAACACTTAGGAGAGGGATATCTTTTATCCCTCTCTTTTTGTTTTCATTGTTGACATAGTAGCGTTTTGTTAATATAATAGCCAAAACAAAAAAGGAGAATACATGACCGTAAAGTATCTTGACCTCAAAAAACAATACGAATCAATTAAAGATGATATTGATCGATCCATTGCAAACGTTATTAACGATACTGCTTTTTCTTACGGAAAATATGCAAAGGAATTTGAAAACAACTATAAAGACTTTTTAGGTACCAAATATGTATTCGGAACAAGCTCCGGAACATCCGCTTTACATCTTGCCTTGCTTGCCATGGACATAGGTCCCGGCGATGAAGTTATAACGGTACCTAACTCCTTTATAGCCACTGCTGAAGCCATAAGTCATACCGGTGCCACACCTGTTTTTGTCGATGTGGATCCGAAAACATTCCTAATGGATCCCGATAAATTGAAAGGAGCCGTTTCATCAAGAACAAAAGCTATTATTCCTGTGCATCTCTTCGGACAACCGGCGGATATGGACCCTATATTGAAGATAGCTTCCGATTATAACTTGTTTGTGCTGGAAGATGCATGCCAGGCTCATGGAGCAATGTATAAGGATAAAAGAGCCGGCAGTATCGGAGATGCCGCCGCTTTCAGCTTTTATCCCGGTAAAAATCTCGGGGCATACGGCGAAGGTGGTGCCTGTTCAACTAACAACAGTGACATTGCTGAAAAAATTGATATGTACAGGGCGCATGGAGAAATAAAGAGATACTATCACGAAGTTGTGGGATATAACTACCGTCTTGACGGAATACAGGGAGCGATCCTAAATGTTAAACTACAACACCTTGATGAATGGAATGAAAAAAGGAGAAAAATAGCTTCTATGTACAACGACCTATTGGATGGTGTAGGTGATATTATTACACCTTACGAAGGAAAGAACAGAAAATCCATTTATCATATATACGCAGTTAGGTCAAAATACAGAGATTCTTTGAGGGATTTTCTTTCGTCTAATGACATTCAAAGTGGAATACACTATCCTGTACCGATACACATGCAAAATGCATACAAACATCTCGGTTACAAGAAGGGAGATTTCCCGGTAACAGAGGAACAAGCAGAAA
>WFRF01000235.1 GCA_015486655.1 Caldifarciminota bacterium
ACACAGCATACAATATATTGTGTTTCATAAATGTAATATACCACAATGAGAAAAAAAAGTCAAATTTACAAATACAAATTCAGTATATAATCATAGACATCTTAAGCTACTTCATCATGGCCGACCTCGTCGCAAGTAGGAACTAAGAAATAAAGCAATATTTGATAATTAATCACTCAATTAACTTCTCAGTTCTCACTTCTCACTTCCCACTTCTTACTTCTTACTTATTTCAGCCCCCCCTGCTTTACAGTACCCCTCTTGCAGAGGGGCATTTAACAATGTTATTTATAATGCAGGAATTAAATCAATATAAACTTAAGGGCGGAATTATCTATCCGCCCTATTTTATTTAATCGTTTTTAAATAATGAAACATCGTAATTGGTCGCCGATGCAATATATTTACCGTCCCCCGAAATGGGTGTTCCGCCCCAACTGCCAATGCCGGTATATTTCCATAAAACCGTACCGTTCTTATTTATCAAAAACATGTCATCAGCATCGGTTCCCACGGTTATAAAATTACACCCGTAATCCATATCTATACTTCTTATCCAATTATCAACATCAACTTTCCATAAGAGAGTTCCGTCAGATTTAAGAAAGTAAATATTATCGTCATAAACCGAACCGACGGCTATATATTCACCGTCCCGGCTAATTTTTATTTGGTTGATTGTTCCTTCAGTTTGAAATTTCCATTTTAAATCACCTTGGTTATTGAAATAATATACACATTTATCCGTCGAACCAAAGGCAACTGAATTTCCGTTATAACTTATACCTGCCGCAGTTATTGTATCAAGGGTGGTTGTATCCACTTCCTCTTGCCATAACAAATCCCCGGAATTATCAAAAAAGAGAGCTGTTCCACCGCTCCCTGCCGCAAGATAAGAACCGTCACCGCTTAACGAAACTCCGTCCGCATATGCGGTTAATGTTGTGTAATATATGACTCTTGAACCATCTTTTTTATACAAATATACCTTGCCGTTGTTATCGGGGTTATATGTACCGAATGCAATATAGTTACCGTCATCGCTCATTGAAACGGCCTCGATATCCTCGTCTCCGGGATCCCCGATTATATGCCATAAAAGCTCTCCGTTTACCTTAAACAGATATACATCCGCATCAGAGCCCGTTGCTATGAGATCTCCCGAACTATCAATAGCAATAACTTCCGGATTTACATCTTTTGCCCAGATTCTGTTCCCGTCATTACCAAACAAATAAGCCGAATCGGCGGCAACGGCAATATACGCTCCGTCATAATTCATGTTAATCCAAGCAACCCCGTCTCCAACCGTATTTGTCCATACGGGAGAGATTTTATTACTATTGGAAATTATCGAACACCCTGCAATGACAAGAATCAAAGAAGCAATAAAGAGCAGACTTAAAAATCTTTTAACAAACATACTTTACCTCCTTATAAAATAAAGCATATTTTTATTTCATCTTATAAATCTTCTCCGCGGGTTTTTCCTGCCCGGATATTTTCACGATATATGCACCGGGAGCGACTTTTTTCCCTTTACTGTCACATCCATCCCATGAATATGAGTTGCCTTTTGCTATAAACTTTCTTACCATTCTACCGCTTAAAGAATAAACCGCCCCCTCAACGGGTTTCATGTTTCCGGTTGCAAAATATATTTTACATTTCTTTGAAAAAGGATTGGGAGAAGCATAAATGTTTTTGACATATAAATGCTCATCGTTTCTTATTCCCGAATTATCAGAGGGAAATACCCTTAAGGTTTCCGTAGATACCGGGGCAAAATAAGGTATTTGAATCACAAGATTTCCACGATTATAATCTGTTATGTTTCCAAAGCTCACATCATATGTCGTATCACTTTTCATGGAAACATATACCCTGCCGTTGTTAAAAGTTTCATGGCTTAAATTCGAAATAATTATATCCGCATGCATTGAATCTGCCGATATATCCGTTTCTACATTAACCGAGGATAACATAAGAGATGTAGCGAAATTCCTCGTTCCGTCTCCGTCGGAATCCGTAGAATAGTTTAATATTGAATCCCCTTCCACTCGGATCAGTCTGTAACCGCATTCACTGTAATCATTCTTTCCACTTGTGGTCGTCTGTACAAATTTTGTTCCCGCAATCGGTGAAATATCTCCGGTATGTCTTACACCTGTCTCATCAAAAAATTTATTCTTGTGAACATGCCCGCAGAGAACCATATCAACATTGTATGCGTTACAAAGATCGATGAACTGCTCTTTTCCATAACGATTTTCATTATTTTCATCGTCCAGAAAGGGACCGTGCATAAAAATGAATCCCGGTTTATCCCCCTGATATTCCGACAACACATCATTTGTCCACGTTAGCTGGCTGTCTGTTAATCCGTAACAGTTAGATGTAAAACTCGGTAAATCATCTTCTCCGCTATCCAGGAGAATAAAATAGCTGTTGCCGAACTCAAATGAGTAATCGGTAAAAGGATTCACATAATTCAAATAGTTGTTTTCGTCGGTGGGCAGGTACATCCAGTTGTACCAGTCATGGTTACCGCTTATCACATATACGGGCATTTTTAATTTTTTCAACGAATCCAGAGCCTCCTCATACCATTCGGGATGATTCCCCTTTTCAGCAACATCGCCGGTCAGAATCACAAAATTCGGGTTAATAAAATTTATATCACTTACAACTTCTCCGAGAAATTTGGATGTGTTATCGGAATAGCCCACATGAGGGTCTGATATTTGAATAAATTTGAAAGAGGACGGAAAAGAGTCTATAAAATCAATTGCATTGAATTGTGTATCTCTATAAGCGTTAAACCAGACGGCGAGTGAATACAAACCCTTAGGGATATCAGGTATGTTTGCATAAAACTTCCAGACATTTGAATCTACTTGTTCCACGGGATACAAGCTTAAAACTGATGTATCTTTATCGGAAAATATCGTCGTATATAAATTTGCAAAATCATTGGTGTCAATAGCAATCTCAATTTCTATTGCAGCCGTGTCGGTAATTACGGGTTTTGCAAGCCTGGGGGATACTATCTTCAATTCGAATGAGTGTAACAAACAGGGGAAAAATAATAATAAAAAGAAAAATTTCTTCATAAATACCTCCGAAAAATAAAATTACAACACCTCTACACATTATAATAAATTTTACGGTTTATGCAAGTAATTATTCTTATTTTACAGTAAATTGGTATAAACATATTAAGCGACTTTGTCGCTACTTTTAAAGTGAGAAGTAACGGGACAAGAGAAATATTATAAAATCAATCACATATTTAACTTCTCAGTTCTTAGTTCCCGCTTCCTTCTTTACCTTCTTAGTTCTAACTTCTTACTTCTTACTTCCTACTTATATTTGAACAGCCCCCTGC
>WFRF01000236.1 GCA_015486655.1 Caldifarciminota bacterium
CATACAGATAGTTCCCAAGAACATATATATTCTTATTACTGCCGAAATTAACGGTATGTCCCACCTCATGAATGTCGTTAATATTACTAATATCCAGGATTCTTACACCTCCTGTCTGAGTTGCAACATAGAGATAATTTTTATATGCAAATAATTTCACAGGAGTATTTGCGATGTACATGTTCAAGATAAAATGCGGATTGGTTTTATCCGTTACATCAATAACATTTAATGTGTCGGAATTGCTTACAACATAAGCATAATTACCGTAAACACAAATATCACTGTAGTTACTCATCGCCAAAAAACCGGATTCTTTTGCACTGTCGATATCCACGATATGCAATCCGTTACTATCGCCGCCCAAAATATATATGTAATTACCGTACAGAAAGAAATATCTTTCGGTTCCCGGTATATCTATATCGGAGTAGAGTGTCGTCGGGGTCGAATCACTCTTCTCATAAATATGTATTCCTTCGGTTATGGTTATATTAGACATATCGTCATAATAATTATAGTAAGATACACAGAGATAATTCTCATTAGAAAAAAGTTTCTTAATATATGAATTTACAATTCTGTTGCCAAAATCAATTGGTCCGTTTTTTTTGGGGAGAAGAGTTGTCATGGAATCATTAATGGCATAATAATAAAGATTGTCATCGTTAACAAACAGGTAATTTCCCAACACAGCCATATCGGACAGAGAATCAATAATCCCCGTTCTAGATTCTATGACAGGTGCATTCTTAATTGTGTCATTAATTATTTCTATCCCGTATTGAACATTATTGGACATATAATTGTAATTTGTGTCCGAAAGATAGATAAATCCGTTCTTAGCATACAGATTGCTGCATTCTTTAAAACCGGAAATCTCCCCGACCACCGAAGGATTCGATTTATCCGTTATATCTGCAATAAAAACAAGACCATTTAGTATTGTATAATCATTTTCTTCATATTCATCGGAAGCGTAGTATAGATAATTACCATCAACATATATTTTTCTTATAATATCATAGGAATATGGGACTGGGACGGAAGATATATATTGAGGATCATATTCATCGGATACTCCATATATATTGATAACTATGCCTTCACTGTCGTACGCGACATATAGATAATTGGTGTCGGAGAACATATCAGTAAACCCGTTACCACTTGTTACCGAATCCACACTCCCAATAATGTGCATATTCAAGGAATCTGAAACATCCATTATATAAACACTATCCGTAGCACCATAATCATTAAATATGACATAAAGGCAATTCTTCGATTTTGAAAATGTTTTTATGTTAGACTCGGAAGACTGTGCAACAAAATATGGATTATTCACATCTTTTACATTAAAAAGCTCGATATGATCATCATTTCCGTTAAGTGAGTACAGATAATCCCCCGATAGTATTATTTTTCTACTTGTATAACTTATACTGTCCAATACAACCGGATTTGAAGGATCGGAAATATCCAATATTGAAATATTGTTACCAGCAGCAAAGAGATAATTGCCTTTTAATTGCATGGAATAGGCAATCAGATCTATAGTATCAAGAAGCTGCGGTTGCGACTTATCGACAATGTTATAAACGGCAAGTTTATTTCCTATTCCTTCATATAAAATCGTATCTTTTACGACGGTGGAGTAACATTTCCCGTTTATTGTTTTTCCTAAGAAGTCAAGAAACGGCAAACTGTCAGAAATAACTTTGTTGTTTCTTCCGAAATCCACGGCATGTATATTCAAATGACCTGCCAAAATAATCAAAACCAAGAGAAAACCTAATCTTTTCATTTTACCTCCCTTATCATTACATATTAATTATATACCACAATGTGCATCCTTTTACAAATCAAAAGGGCATGGGAAATGATACAAATCCGAATTATACTACACGGTTTTTTATTTTTCTTGGTTTCAAACTCAATTCGCACCTTATGGTTATCCCTGTTTTTGTTTTTCTGATATAATCGTGTATTCTAATCTGCAAAGTTTAACTGTTCTTTTTATTTTAATGCCCTTATTTCTTCTTCAATGATGTTTTCTTCAATCCTCGGCAGAATTTTTCTTTTCCAGCTTCCCGATTTGAACCATATAAATGAAACAAAGGCAGTAACCATGTTGCTTATAAACATTGCCCAAAATATCCCGTTTGCCCCGTATCCGAGCACCTTTGCAAGAAACCATGCAAAGGGGATTCTCAAAAGCCAGAGTCTGGACATCTGCA
>WFRF01000237.1 GCA_015486655.1 Caldifarciminota bacterium
AGAGTGGATATCTCGGTATACGATGCAAGCGGCAGAATGGTGAAGAGGCTTGTAAGCGGTGTTGAGAAGAGCGGCTATCACAGAGTGAGTTGGAACGGCAGAGACGAGATGGGCAGAGCGGTAAGGCGCGGTGTATACTTTGTGAGACTGAGCTCTGGCAGTAAGAGTATGACATCGAAGCTTCTCATGATGAGATAAAGAGAGAGCAATGAAATAGAAAAGGGCAGGTTTTACCTGCCCTTTTTTTATTTGATATAGAGAATGGTAAGTTATATAGACATTATTGAATTCCCCTCTTGCCGAGGGGAATTTCCTGACACAATTTTTGGGAGGTATCGTATTTTCCGGGGTTCGAGAGCCTCACCCCTCGTGAATTTACCCCTCATGAATTTACGCCTCGTGAGATCGTACCTCGAGAGTCTCACCCCTCAGTCCGGTAGAACCGGACAGCTCCCCTAAAAGTGGAGCAGCTATGTTTAGAAATAAGCGTGAACTGAGAACTAAGAAGTTAAATATGTAATTGCTTTTATTAAATTCCCTTTATTTCCCACTTCTAACTTCCTACTTGTTTACTTGCGACGAAGTCGCTCAATATGTTCCTACTATCTATCAGCTTCAGTTAATTTTTATTGACTTTTTGGAAATAGGGTGATAAAATTAATAAGATAATGAAATAAGAAGGAGGAAATATGAAAAAAAATGTAATATTATCAGTTTTCCTAATTTTATTTTTATTTGCACTACAGATTATTTTAGCAATGCCTTCGAAAAAGTCAATCTTACATTCCAGAATACAAGATTATAGGGTGATTCAGGCTAATGACATGAATATGCCATTAACAAATTACGGTATATTCGGACAAAAAATAAATCATTCCGCCGGGTTCTATTGGCCCAGCGGTTTCCCCAATGAAACATATATCTATGGTGCCGGTATATGGGTAGGCGGAAGGGTCAGAACAGATACAAACCAATCTGTATATGATACATTAGTTTCATGCAGTTATGATACGCGGTTAGGCAGTAGTGAATTTGTTCCGGGTCTTGTACCGAATGATGATTCAACAACTAATCCAGATGAGAAGATTTATTTCTCCTCAGATTCAATTTGGCCTCTGAAAAATAGTGTAGGTGATGACAGTGTGATATCGATACTTGACAGTTATTGTACATATAATGATTATGATACATCTCATCATTATACCTCGGAAAACTTGCCTATTGACATTAGCATAATACAGCAGACATATGCGTTTACAGGGGGCATAAAAAACAATATACTTTTCTTTGTTATAAATATTGTTCTGGATACATCGAAAGACACGTTGCATGATGCTTTTATATCCGTATGTACGGATTGTGATATAGGGAATGAGAGTTCATCATATGCAAATGATCTTGTAGGTTTTGATGTAGAAAGAAACATGGGATTTCAATGGCAAAATGATTCTGAACCGGGATGGTCTCACTTCCCCGGACATATAGGGTTTAAATTCCTACAAGGACCTTTATCAAACGGTATCGATTCCGTTCACTATTTTGTAAATCCGTATGATTCTTCAAAAACCGATTCTATTGTAATTGGGCCCAACGATACAATTGGTATGACGGCATTTAAAATTTTTACACTGCAGGTTGATCCACAAAATAAGAATGAACGCTATGAAATGATGACCGGTTATGATTATAAGATATTAAACGATACATTACCGGAAAACTCATTTCATCCTTATGACGTAGATAAATTCGGGCCATCCGATAAGAGATTTCTGATTAGTTCGGGACCATTCAATTTAATTCCAGGTGATACTGAAAAGGTAATATTTGCAGTTTTAATGGGCAGCGACTCAAATGCTTTAAATCAGGCGGCAGACACAGCACAAAAGATATATGATAATGGTATGAATTCATTGAAAGAGAGTAAACATTTAGTAAAGAATAAATTGTATATCAGAGCGGTTAAAAATAACATCTTCAGCAGTAAAGTGGATTTGGAGTATAATGTGGAGAAAGAAGGTAACGTTGATATTGATGTATATGATGAAGTCGGAAGACTTGTAAAGAGGCTCGTAAATAAAAATGTAAAACCGGGGTATCACAGAATCAGCTGGAACGGAAGGGATAATCGCGATAAAAAACTTGTAAATGGTATCTATTTTGTCCGGCTTGAGTCGGAAGGCAAAACAAAAAGCGCAAAAGTTCAGCTGATTAAATAACGAACATTAAGAAATTTATAGGGATATTGGTTTACAAAATAATATAGTAAGGTATAAATTCGATAAATATGGAGGTATAATGGATAGGATTAAGGGATTATTGCTGTCTTTGTTCATTTTGTCCATACCTTTGCTTGTTTATTCCGGAAACATAACAAAAACTGTTTATTTTAATCAGTCTGATATGCGAATGTATAAAATAAACGGCAATGATATGATTAAGATGAGTAATTGTATTGATATGAACATAATAGGTTATCCTTTATTGCCGGTATTGCCGGCAAAAATATTGCTTCCTCAGGGTGCAATTGTTAAGGATGTGAAGATTCTCAATGTTAGCAGTACAAACTTAGGAAAGAATTATTTCATTCAACCTGCTGGTAAACCGCAACCTTTATCATATCCTAAACATGAAAAAATTGAACCGAATCAAAAGATTTATGAATCAAAAAATTTCTATCCCGCTAAAATTGTTCAATATGCGGGACAGGGGTATAAGGACGGCTTCAATATAGCTAATTTAATTATTTATCCATTTCAATATGCAGGATATTATGGAAAACTGAGGTTTGCAAATGCTATTACATTTAAAATAGATTACAGCCTGGATGCAAGAGAGAACAGGAATGAAAGAGAAGATGTTATAAGTAATGTAAAGGGAATAATTTCAAAAATGGTACTGAATAAAGAAGATATAGATAAATATAAACCATATAAAAATACTTATAAATCGAAGGAGCTTTATTATGATACAATACCTTATGTCATAATAACGACATCTGAATTCAAAGATTATATGAAACCCCTTGCCGAGTGGAAAACAGAGAAAGGACTTAAAACTAAAATAATAACACTTGATTTTATATATAGCCACTATACCGGAGTTGATAACCAGGAGAAAATAAGAAATTTCATAAAAGATGCGCATAATTCATGGGGGACAATGTATGTCGTTATAGGAGGACAATGTGACTTTCAAAATGGAGAAGAAGTTGTCCCAATAAGATATGTATTTTATACGGATGTTAACATTCATCAATTGGCTATGATTCCAAGTGATCTCTATTATTCGAATCTCGATGGTAACTGGAATTTTAACGGTAATAATGTATATGGCGAAATTGGGGACAGCGTCGATTTATATTCGGATGTTTATGTAGGCAGGGCTCCATTTAAGGATTCCTTACAGGCACAGGCATTTGTCAATAAAACGTTAACCTATGAAAAGAATATACCTCAAGGATATGTTAATACGACTGTATTACCGGCTGTAGAATTATTTACGTCTGGTGATTACTGGGGCGATACGGTAAATAATGCAATTGCCGATATAACACCGGCTCCATGGACAGATAATAAATTATATGAATCATTGGGAAGCCTGAGTAGAGAAGCAGTAAAAAATGCTTTAAATAACGGGACAGGTTTTATTCACTATGCATGTCATGGAAATGCATATGGAACATATTTTGCTAGTGAAGACACAGTTGGTGATACTGTTACAAATATAAATGATGTTGAAAGTTTGACAAATGGAGATAAGCTCGGGGTGTATTACGGAATGGCATGTTTATCGGGAGGTTTTGATTTGGTTCCAGGAGGAGATTGCTTTGCAGAACATGTTATAAACAACCCCAATGGAGGAGGAGTAATTTCAATGTTTAATTCACGGTATGGCTTTGGAAATCCTCCGGATATGGGACCGTCTGAAGTACTGGATACATTGTATTTATTTGATTTTTTTAATAGTGTCAGTGTATCCCAGGGAGAAGCAATATCGTATGCAAAAGATTATGTCGTTCCCATTGCAATTACAGAAAAAGATTCAGGATATTATCGATGGTGTATGTATGAGTTAAATACGCTTGGAGACCCTGAAATTCATCCCTTTACATCTGAAGTAGGATATTTAAAAGCTACATATCCGGATTCAATATCAAGCGGACATTCCCAATTTCCAATTCATGTTGAGGATTCGTTGAACGGTCTTTCTGTTGAAAATGCAAGAGTTTGTATTATGAGGGATACTTCTGTATATAGTATGGGATTATCTGATGTATCAGGTGATATTACTCTCAACACATTTGTAAATGACACAAATGATGTATATATAACTATTACGAGGGGGAATTATTATCCAATTGTAGATACGATAAAAGTTTTTAATCCCGATAGTGTATTTCTGGGTGTTGCCGCGTATAAAATTACCGATGATAACAATCACAATGGTGTTGTAAATCCGGGAGAAAATATTGCCCTCGGTGTACTTCTGAAAAACTATGGGTGCGTTAATAGTCCGGGCGTAAGAGCCATATTAAGCAGTAATGATACGTTGATAAATATTGTGTCTGACTCATCTTACTATGGAGAAATTGTAGCCGGTGACTCATTATGGAATCAAGATACAATTAAATTTTCACTCAATGATTCAATCCCGAATAACTATATTTTAAACTTTACAATTCATATCAGGGATTCTTTAAATAATGAGTGGGAGAATCCGTTGAAATTAATTGTAAATAAACCGGAAATCGAGTTAGAGAATTTTACGATTAATGATTCTATAACAGGTAATGGCAATAATTTTTGGGACAAAGATGAAAAGGTAGATTTAATGTTTACTATAAAAAATATCGGATGTGATACTGCTAAAGACATAAAACTTACCATTAGTACAGCAGATACCGATATAACTGTAAATGACAGTATTTCATATTATGGAGACCTTTTACCTAATAATTTTGTACGAAATGATACGGATGTAGTTGTTGCCACCTCTTCTCCGAATATACCAAATGGAAAGAATGTATGGATAAAGTATAAAATTCAGGGTGATAATTTTAATGTCTTTATCGACTCAGTCAGAATTAGTGTGGGTAAAAAAGATTATATCATATTTGATGTCGATCCTAACCATAATTCAGGTCCGGTTATGGATTCAATACTTGGCAATTTAGGGTATATTGGTGATTATGACACCACATTCAGCAAACATATTGATTCATTGAATTTTTATTATTCTGCATTTATATTCGCTGGGGTTTTTGGTAATAAAACAATTATAGATCAATCAAACGGCGGAAAAATCTCAGATTGGTGCAGTAATAAAAACGGGGATTTATATATAGAAGGCGGAGATATTTGGTGTTGGGACCCGTTTTATGGTAATGGTTATAATTTCAACGATTTATGCGGGATATCCCCCGTATCGGACGGATATAACGATTTGACAGATTTAGAAGGAGCAACCGGAAAATTCACAGAAGGTATGAATTTTGCATATTCAGGGGAAAATAGTTATATAGATCGAATAAATGCATCAGGAACGGGCTTTGTAATATTCACGAACTCGAGTCCCTCGTACAATTGCGGAATAGCCAATGATGCTGGCAGTTATAAGACGGTAGGTATGAGTTTTGAGGTTGGCGGACTTACGGACGGTAGCGGAGTGAGCACGAAAGCGGCATTGGCAGACAGTATCATGCACTTCTTTGGTATTGAGGCACAGGGAGTAGCAGAGCGCAGTAAACTTCTAACGTACCACCGGAAGGTATCATTTGGAATAAAGAGCAG
>WFRF01000238.1 GCA_015486655.1 Caldifarciminota bacterium
CCTTTATATAGAGGAATTTGGGGTTCGAGAGCCTCACCCCTCGTGAATATAATTTTGTGTTAAAACATTGCCTTAGAGAGCCTCACCCCTCGTGAATTTACCCCTCAGTCCGGTAAAACCGGACAGCTCCCCTAAAAGAGGAGCAGTTATTTACTTGGGAAGTATGTATGGTTTTATAAAAACCCCATCCAGACATTCGTCAGTCCAACCCTCTGTAGAGGGGAGTTTACACTAATGTCATGCTGAACTTGGTTCAGCATCTCAATGAGATTCCGGATCAAGTCCGGAATGACAACTTTAAAACCCCTCTCAGTCCGGCAAAACCGAACAGCTCCCCTAAAAGAGGAGTAGTTGTTCTTAGGGATTATAAAATCAATTAAACATTTAACTTTTCACTTCTCAGTTCCCATTTCTCACTTGAGGCAGAGCCTCTTTTGAACACTCCCCTGCTACGCAGTACCACTCTCGCAAAGGGGAATTCATCTATAAGTAAGAAATAAGAAGTGAGAAGTAGGAAGTAAACTCAATGAGATTCTGAAACAAGTTCAGAATGATAAATTCGAAAAAACTCAGCGTTATGTAATTTGAGAAAAATAAAAATAATTGTTGTTATTATTTTAATAAATAACTAGGAGGTAAAATGTTTCAATTCAATGGAATTCAATTACATCAATTGCCAATCTGGCTCGAAATGTTACTAGGTATTGCTTTAGGGGCTGTAATTGATTTCCATAACGGTATTGTTAGTGAAGGAAAAGTGACAGAGAAAAAATATATGTATATCCTATTCTTAGTCGGATTTATTTATCCATTTTTCCGACCAATAGACCTTTCATTGAATAATGGTGTTTTAATAATCTCGGCTTATACATCATACTTTTTAATAAATCTCATTAGGCATATAAAGATTAAGGAATATTTTGAAGAAAGTATAAATAGACAGTTTATATTTAAAACATATACAAGAAAAAAGGGATATATTGAATCAAAAAATATTTATAATAATGATAATGCATGGACTACAAGATTTGGATTGATTATTTTAGGGATAAAAAGCCATAGAAGTATATTTGATCAGATTTTTAGATGCTCAGGATGGAGTAAAGAACAGGAAAAAGGAATATATTCGCATGAGAGAGGACACTATGTAATAGGGAAACTTATGTTTCTTCTTGAAATATTGTGTCAAGTCCAAAAAAGTGTGTAAATTGCCTCCGTTATAAATCAAGTCAGCTCATTACTGTGAACGACTTCCTTAACTTCATTTATATGGCTGTAATACTCAGTCATATCAAAATACTTCTTGCCTGACATCCATTGCTCATTGTATTCCATTAGTAATGCGCCCATCATTCTTATCGCCGATTCTTCATTGGGAAATATTCTTATTACTCGTTCCCTGCGTCGCAGCTCTTCATTTAATCGCTCCAAGCTGTTTGTCGTTCTTAGCCGTTTCCTGTATTTCTCCGGCAATGACATTACTGCCGTTATTTCATCAAAATGCTCTTCTATCATATCCGCTATTTTAGGAAGCCTTTTTCCATACTTAACTATTATTCTATCCAAATACATTCTTGCTTCTTCCATATCCATGGCATTGTATAGTCTGTGCAAATCCAGCATTACTTCCTTCTGCATTTTCTTCGGCGTATTATCCGATATATTCTTCGCAAAATGTGTCTGACACCTCTGGAATGTCACATTGTGAAACTCTTTCTTTAATGCTTTTCTTAACCCTCCGTGTGCATCGGATACCACTATATCCACCTGCTTTAATCCTCGGGCTTTTAATCCCTGGAAAAATTCTCTCCAGCTGTTCTCCGTCTCCGTGTCTGATATGGTAAATCCTACAACTTCTCTAATACCTTCTTCATTTATTCCCGTTGCTATCAGGATTCCTTTGGATCTTACGCGTCCATTCTCCCGAACTTTCGTGTATATACCATCCACTATTAAAAATGGATATCTTTTATTCAATTCTCTGTTTCTAAATGCTTCTATATATGGATCCATACTCTTTACTAAATTAGATACCGTTGATTTGGAAAAACTCTCTCCGCATAACTCTTCTGTTATCCTTTTTACTTTTCTCGTCGATACTCCGTTTACTACCATCTCCATCATCGTTAATAATAATGCCTGTTCGCTACGCTGATATCTCTTAAATAATTCGGGACTAAACTCTCCGCTACGAAGTCTCGGCACACTCAATTTTAATTCGCCTATTCTTGTATTTAAACTCCGCTCTCGGTGACCATTACGATATCCCTTCCGTAACTTATTACGCTCATAGTACTCAGCTCCTAACTTTTCCGTGGCTTCCGCTTCCAATACCTGATTGAATATCTCCTCCATTAATCTCGCAAATGCCTCGTCTTTTCCGTTACTCGTAAATAACCCTTTTAATATCTCCGTTTTTATGCTAACATTAATTCGAGCCATAACCTTACCTCCTTTTTTGGCTTTCTCTATTATAACAGAGGTGAGCTCTTATGGCTCTTCCTTTTTACACCATTATATGGACTCTATC
>WFRF01000239.1 GCA_015486655.1 Caldifarciminota bacterium
GAAGTGTAAAGTAATATGTGATAGTATAGATAGATGAATTTTAGAAGGGAATTAAAAGACCTCAAAATAAAATTAAGAATATCATTAAGAAAATGTGATTATGTTTTTTATGAACGCATAGGTTTTTTAAGCAAAAAATATAATGCCATTCGTGTGGCCTACCACAGAGACGGAGAAAACCTCGGCGAATACCTTTTGAGATTCCTTAACAGTGATGAAGATGAAATTAAAAGTAAAATCAACAGCGGAAAAATACATGTTAATTTTCGAAGAAAAAATCATTTGTATAAAGTAATACGGGATGATTTAATCTTAGTTGACAGATGTATAAAATTAAAAGAGCACAAAATATCCGACAGAACGTTTAAAATATTGAAGGAAACAGAGGAGTATATTATTGTGGATAAACCTGCGGGTATAAAAGTTCATTCCAACAATCCCGACGGAGAAGACAGTGTTTTGGAGTGTATGAAGAAGAAGGGCAAAATAGAAACGCCCGGATATATTTATTATGAGAGCAATATTGTACACCGTCTTGATAAAAATACTTCGGGTCCCATGATTATTGCCAAAAAACAAAAATATACGCCGATTTTAAAGCGTTTGTTTAAAAAAAGAAGGATTAGAAAATACTATTTTGCCATTGCTCACGGAAAATTTATTGCCGAAAGAGGTGTTATAGATTTCCCACTTTTGAGGGGATATGATTCTTTATACGGGGACTATATGATAATTTCGGATAAACCGTACAAATGGGCAAAAACAGTTTATAATGTTATTGATAACCGCAGAGATTTGTCCCTTGTGAAGTTAAAGATTATTACAGGGAGGACACATCAGATTAGAGTGCATCTGTCTGCTCTCGGACATCCGGTATGCGGGGATTCCTTTTACTCCGTTTATAGGGATAAACGCTATCCGAGGCAGATGCTTCACTCATATCTTTTAGCCTTTAAGGACCCGTTCACAAAAGAGGATGTGAAAATAATTTCTCCGCTCCCCGAGGATATAAGAAATATTTTAAAAGAGGTATACTATGAATCTGTTTGATGGTAAAAGAGCGCTTGTTTTGGGAGGAGGAAGTGCAAGAGGACTCGCTCATATAGGCGTGATTAAGGTTCTCGAAAAATACGATATCGATTACGATATGATTGTCGGAACAAGCATGGGGGCATTTATCGGAGCAATGTATCTCCAGAGAGAAAATATTGATATTGTGGAACAGCTTGCCAAAGACATAATAAACAGGCAATTTGCACGAATTGTAGGTTTTGAAAAGAAGAAGAAAAACAATAAACTGAAAATTGTCAATGAATTTCTTGATTCATTTAACAAATTGCTCAAATATGCAAAATTAATCAAAAGTGAAGGGTATCTTGAACAGAAGCATATAGATATTTTAATGAATCAGGTTCTACTTGATATTCCCGTATCCGATATGAGATTACCCTTTTCAACGGTAGCCGTAGATCTTATTGAGGCAAAACCGCATGTATTTTTATATGAAAATTCAAAGGTTGCCGTTAAATCTTCCATAGCAATTCCGGGAGCAATATCACCTGTCACTTTTGAAAATATGATTTTAGTGGACGGAGGTGTCTCATCTATAGTGCCTGTCAGAGAAGCGAGATCCTTGGGGGCTAAGAGAATAGTGGCAATTGATGTAAGCAGAAGAGGGGATAAAAAAAACAG
The DNA here is from genome assembly GCA_015486655.1 of Caldifarciminota bacterium. Lineage (GTDB taxonomy): Bacteria > Hydrothermota > 32-111 > QNBC01 > QNBC01 > QNBC01. The sequence goes on from WFRF01000239.1 coordinate 1,693, forward strand.
TTTTGAAAATGCCGTGGATGTAATGTTCAGAGTTGATGCGGTAAGAGGAGAATTGCTAAAAAGATATCAGCTAGCGGAAGCGGATAAGGTGATTGCCCTTGACCATAACGAAATCAAATCCAATGAGTATTCTTCCATAGAGAAACTGGTTTCTCTGGGAGAGCAAATTGCAGAGGAACATATCGATGAGATAAGAGAACTGTTTTCAAGCGGGATAGTGAAGAAAATTTTTTCCTATGGAAGAAAAAAGTTAAAAAACAATAAATTTGCATCTGTTGATTTCGGTTCAAACACAATCATTGTATCGATTTATGATGTGGGTAGCGGTAAGTGTTTGAGTGAGAGTATAATACATCACGATCTGTTATTAAATTTGAAGAAAAACAAGATAGACGGTGAAGGTTTACATAAGCTGAATGAATACGTTAAAAAGGTTAAAAGAATTTTGGCGGAAAATAAGGTATATTCTTATAAAGTTATGGGAACTGCAATTTTTCGTGAATTGGCTGACAGGGGTGACATACAATTAATATTTCGGACTGTATTGGGAAAACCGATGATGGTTTTGAGCCAGGATGACGAAGCCAGATTGGCTTTTTTGGGAAGTACGTATGATTCGGAATATAAGGACGGTTTTCTTGCCGTTTTAGATGTCGGGGGAGCGAGCAGTGAACTAATAATGCGAATTAGTCCTATCAGAAAGTATATTGAAAGCATTCCAATCGGCAGCAAGAAATTGGGAATAATTTGCGAGAAAAACGGAATAAAAAGTGAGAATAAAATAAGGGAAAAAGCAAGGGAGTACATACGATACTACAAAAATACAAAAAAATTGAAACTCATAGTTGCCGGAGGCACTATTACCACAATAGCCGGTTTGTTTGCCAACCTTGAAAGATACTCCAAGGATGATTTGGAAAATATAAACGTTACATTGGAAGAAATAGACGGCTATATATCCGAATTCTCAATAAAATCCGTAAAGGATATTGAAAATTCATTGCCGTATGATAAAAAAAGAGCCTCTCACATTATTTATGGCTTGATAATAGTTTCGGAAATTATGCACATGTACGGATTGGACGAAATTTCCGTGGCAACCGGGGGTATCAGAAAAGGAATGTTTCTTTTCAGTACAAGAGCTACTTATTTGTGACGGCAAATTTTGTGATTGCCAGAGTTCTGTGACCGTTTGTTGCTACGGCGTAATATATACCCGGAGATAATGATTCCGTATTAAAAGACAATTGCGACTGAATGTCGGTGGATATGAATCTCCCCATATATTTACCGTTAATACTGTATATTGAAACGGAGACATCCGAGGGAATAAGGTCAAGAAAAATCTTTCCGTGATTTATCGGATTCGGATAAATATGGAGTTTAAAATTATTATCGGGAACCACAAACAGACTGTCATCGTAAAATCGGGAAATGCCGTCAAACGAGGCAATATACATATAATTATTTTTTTTATCAAATGAGAATATTTTTTCGGGTTTTTTTATTCCCCCTCCCACGGTGCCGAAATCTGTCCCTACAAGACCGTTTGCCGTTGAATAATTCGTCCAGATGCCATTGTGCTTTACATATACCCCTTCATCGGCTTTTGCGATCCATAGATTGTTGTATGGATCCATTGTCATATCCACCACACCGTCAAGATTGATGTTGTCTAATTGGGAAATTCTTGTAATATTTGTAAAATTTGTAACTATGTATATTCCGTTTTCCGTTGCAATGTACATGGTTGTATCATCGATGTCTGCAAACCCCGAAACGGTTGCGGATCCGGTAAGTGTGAATTTGTGCCATATTCCTGCAGTGTCCAAACATGAAGCCTCACCTATATGATAAGAACCGAGCCATATGTCATTGTTCCTATCAATATGGAGCCGATACATCCATTCCGTATAACTGTTGTTGTATTTTACCCATGAGCTGTCTCTTCCAAGCATAAACAGGTTGGAATAATCGCTGTAATTCAACATCCACAACCTGTTCATTTTATCGAATTTTATGTCCGAAACAGTGGGTGCATTTGAGGGGAACGGATAGTAATGTTCATTTCTATTTGAATCGAGACAAACAATACCGGAATCATTGGGAGACC
>WFRF01000240.1 GCA_015486655.1 Caldifarciminota bacterium
GAAGTTATGATTTCGGGACTATTTCCCTTGATCCGAAACCGCCGGCACCCACGAATCTAAGTGCGGAAACCGGATGGCCGGGTAAAGTCCCCATGCGTTGGGAACCTGCAATAAACGGAACGCTCTTAAGCTATGTGGACGGTACACCTGATTCTTATTTCGGTTATGGAAGTGCTGGAGGAGGATTTGCCGTTAAATTTACACCTACATCCTATCCGGCCGTACTCAATCTTGCAAGATTGTTCCCAAGCAATAATGCTCCTTATATGTTCTATGTATGGGATGATGACGGAACAAACGGTGCTCCCTTAACGGTTATTGACTCACATTATGTAAAAACCGTATTCCCCAAAGAGTGGAACTATGTAAATCTCAATATAACAATAGACAGCGGTTCTTTCTATATCGGTTATATTGAAACAAGTGACGGAACAAACTATTTTGGAAGAGATACAACAAACCTCGATAATACTTCATGGATCTTTGCAAACGGTTCATGGACAAATCTACAATCTTTTAATAGTGGTCAGTATAACTGTGATCTTTACTTTGAAGCTGTTGTGCAAGAGGGCAGTACGAAGGTTACACTTGAACCTTCAAAGATAAATTTGAAAAGAGGTTTAAAGAGTTACAGTCTGCCTGAAACCAAACCATATGCGCCTCAATTCAGGTATGACTTAAGGAACAGAGCCGCATTTAATTATTTTAATATTTACAGGGATACGGCTGCAATAAATGATATATCAGGCTTAACCCCCATAGACACTACTTCCAACAACTACTACACAGATACAACGGTAACAAACGGAGTGACATATCACTATGTTGTTACAGGTATGTATGACACAGGAGAAAGTGATCCTACAAATGAAGCCGTTGCCACGCCCAAAGCTCTTGTAACGAGCGGAGACTATATGATAGTCGACATGTCCGACAGTGCATTGCAGTACAACGGGAATGGTGCAGCTTATTATGTTGAGCAATCGCTTACGGATCTTGGTTATACGGGAACGACGGTAGATGAAAATTTCTTAATGGCAAATTATAGTGATCTGAGCGGCTTTAGCACGGTATTCCTATTACTTGGTCAGAATTCATCATCAACTAACATGGGAGTGCTTGCAAATAATTCTCCCGTTGAATCATTGTTTGTCAACTATCTCAATGCTGGCGGTGGTTTGTATATCGAAGGTAATGACATAGGTTGGACATACAATGACGGCAGTGGTTTTGCCAACATCTGGCCCTATTTCCATGCCAATTACCTCGCAGACGGTGTAAGCGATGCCGATACAATCAATGGCGTTGCGGGAACCTTCACAGAAGGCATGAGCTTCATCTACAGCGGTCCTCAATACTACATTGATCATTTCTCAGCGGCATCAGATGCATGGGAGATACTTGAAAATGCATCACCTGCATATTACACGACCATTGCTTATGGTGATACCACACATCATTACAACACGATATTGTCATCAGTGCCATTTGCCGCATTAACGGGAACTAATCCCGGGCAGGACACATTGATGCAATATTACTATAATTTCCTCACAAGCAATACGGCAACCGGTATAGCTATAGTAAAGAGAAACAGAGTACTCAAATACAATCTGTCACAGAATATGCCCAACCCTGTCAGGAATAAGACGGTAGTTTCTTACTCCATTAAGAAAGCAGGACATGTTAACCTTTCCGTATACAACATGATAGGACAGAAGGTTATGACGGTTGTAGATGAGAACAAAAAAGCAGGTGTATATAAAACGACCATTGACACGAAGAAATTGAGAAGCGGTGTTTACTTCTACAAGATAAATGCCGGAGATTTCTCAATGTCCAGAAAGTTCATGGTGGTTAAGTAATATACTTGACTAAATAAAAAAAGGGAGCCTTTGGCTCCCTTTTTTATTAATGATATGAATTTATTTTTCTTTTGAAGTGTAGAAAACACCGCGCTTTTCAGCTTTTGCAGCAATTTTCCCCTCTGATTCCAGGACATCAAGGTATTTATTCAGTTCGTTAATATGTAATCCCAAAATTTCACTTAAATCCGTTAGCGTACACGGTCTTCTTCGTATCGTTTCAAGTATAGCCGATTCTGTATCGTTTCTGTATGATTTAATCTCTTTTCTGCTCTTGTATTTGGATATTATCTCTGCATTGGGAATATTCCAGTAACTTATAATCGATTCAAGTGTCTCTTTGGATGCGGGTTTAACCCAATCTTCCGTTCCCGGTCTGTCAAGCGTATTCAATTGAATCCTGTCAGGTTGTATCTTTAATATTGCACTTTTTAGGGCATCCAGATTTTCCTTATCGGTATTTATTCCTTCAACGATGAATACCTCCAGCCAAATTTCGCCTTTGTAATCTTGCCTAAAATCAATCAATCCATTAATTATTTTATCAAGTTTAAGCTTTCCGTTTGGTCTGTTTATTTTAATAAAAGAACTTTTTAATGCGGCATCAAGTGACGGAAGAACAACATCTGCCTTAAGAAGTTCCTCTCTGACTTCAGGGAGGTATAGAAGAGAACCGTTTGTCAGAACGGCTGTTTTTATATGAGGATATTTTGATTTTATATGTGATAGTATCAACCCTATTTTACTGTGTAATGTCGGCTCTCCCGAGCCCGAGAAAGTTATAAAATCGGGAGCGGGATGATTATTCATATAGTCATCGATTTCTTTCACAACGATATCCGTAGGAACGTATTCCTTTCTGAGCAATGTAAGTTCGGTAGTCCTTCCGCACTCGCAATAGATACAATTATATGAACATACTTTATAAGGTATCAAATCTATACCTAGTGAAACACCCAATCGTCTCGACGGAACAGGCCCAAAAACATACTTATATTTCATGATAGCAATATATCACAATTTTTGCAAAATGTATAGATAAAAATATAAGTAGGTAGGGATAGACATATTGCGACTACGTCACAAGCTATCAGGTAAGAAGTTATAAGTTATAAGTGGGAAATAGGGATAATTAATTACATATTTAAATTCTCAGTTCATATTTCTTAATTATTTCTAAAAATAGCTGCTCCACTTTTAGGGGAGCTGTCCGGTTTTACCGGACAGATGGGGCTTGAATAATGTCACACGGTAACTTCTTACTTCCCACTTTTACTTCTTAGTTCCTACTTCTTACTTATCTTAGAACATCCCCTGCTTCGCAGTACACCTCTATATAGTGGAATTTATAGATGTAACCTTGAATTAAATTCAAGGCATTAATGAGAATCTGAAACAAGTTCAGAATGACAATTATAGAACACTCCGTCGCTACGCAAAACCCTTATTTCCGAGGAGAGTCAATATAGGCGAAATAACAAAACATGAGTGAATGGATAGAGCATTCATATTTCTACATTGGTATAAAAAGCGGGCAAATTTCAACTACAAAAAACATTTCATTTATGGTATATTAGGATATGAGTGATATATCGTTTTTATCTGAAATAAGAAAAATAAAACCGAAGTACCTTAAAGAAAAAGAATCTTCTTATAAATTAAAATTCGGAGAGAGACGAAAGATTGCCATTCTATTTCTTGATTTACATGGTTTTACGACCCTATCCGAATTTCTGGATCCGGAAGAAATAAAAGGAGTAATAGACGAAATCTTCACAATATTTTCGGATTTAATAGAAAAATACCATGGTTATATAGATAAATACGAGGGGGACTTGATAATGGCGCTTTTTGGGGCAAAAAAATCAACGGAATCAAATGTTGAAAGAGCCATAAGAGCCGCAATAGACATAGTATCGTACTTGAAAAAAATTAACGGGGCAATAAAGGATGATAAACACAAGATCAACTTGAGGATAGGCATACATTACGGACTTGTAGTTACGGGTAAAGTGGCAAAGGGGAGGGATAAAGATTATACGGTAATGGGGGATGCTGTAAATGTGGCTGAAAGACTTCAAAGTAATGCTCCGCTTAATTCAATACTTGTTAGTAAAGAAGCAATAAACATGAGCAGTGAATTATTCAAATACAGGTATTTTGATGAATTAAAACTGAAAGGCAGAGAAAAAACAATTAAATCGTACATTATTGAAGGATTAAAAGAAAAACATGTTGAGAGATGGGAAAATCGGAATATAAGGGCAAAGACATATATCGGAAGAGACAAGGAATTGGAGAAAATAGAGAATTATTATAAAAACAGAAATAAAGGAATGATTATTATACTCGGAGAGGGAGGAATAGGTAAATCGAGATTGGCAAATGAGGTATATATACGCAACAAGGATCATTTTAATATATTGAAAGGACATACATTATCTTATGTGCTAAGCCCATTTTATCCCGTAATTGATATATCGAATCAAATATTTGCCCGGAAAAATTCAATCAAAAAATTAAACACTATTGCCGCAAAAGAGGGAATTGATTTCCAAAAAGATATAGTGGATATTATTAATGATATGATGCTGTATAAAGACACTCTGTCCGATGATATTTCAATGAATTTCATCCGTATGGTAAAAAATGCATTCTTAAAATTAATTATTTTATACCTTAAAGCATATGCGGGGCTCAAACTGATTTTTCAAATAGAGGATTTTCATTGGATTGATGAAGCATCACTCATGGTTTTTAAATATTTAACAGAGGAAATTCCCGGAGACAGTAATATAATTTTTCTAATCACAACCAGGGATGATCAGCATGTTAGGGATTGGATGCTAAAAAATAGCCTCGTCATACATTTACAACCGCTTGACTTCAACAGCAGAAAACAACTGTTCATGGATACGTTGCCCGATAGAGCAATATCCGACGAATATGTAGATAATATAGTAAAAATGTCCGGCGGGAATCCTTTATATATTGAAGAAATGGCAAGAGTAATATCAGGGGATAATTTAAGTAAGGAAAATATGTCAAACTTAATACTCCCCGATACGGTTGAGGGTATTATATTAGCCAGATTTGACAATTTATCAGATGGAGAAAAAACAATTCTTCAAATAGCTTCATGTTTTGGAATGAAGTTCGACTCTGAAAAACTTAAGAACATAGTAAAGGGGCTTAATGCGGGAACTAATGATACGGATAAATTACTTGAATATCTGGTCAATTCTAATTTTTTAAAAAGAAAAAGCGCAAAATCATATACATTTACTCATTTTCTGGAAAAGGAAGCAATATACAGTACCATTTTGAATTACAACAAAAAAATTATACATGATTTAATAGCCAAATATTTTGAAGAATCGAAGGAAAAGGACAGATACATAGCAGAGATTATATACCATTATGTAAAAGCCGGCAACATAAAGAAAATTATCGAATATTTTAAAACAGCAGCAAATTATTTTTTCTATAGAATGGAGATGAATGAACTGAAGAAACTTATTGAAAGGGGAGAAGAACTATTAGAAAAAGAAAGTGACAAAAACTTTGAGTTTGATATAATTAATGCCAAAATAAGCTATTATTTCAAAACATCAAATTATACAAAAGTATTGGAAATTTTAGAAGACAGTTTGATGAAATTTAAAAAGGAACAGGAGAAATACGAGAAATTATTATTTAAAAAGGCTATGACTTTAGACCGTATCGGAAAAGTAAATGAAGCAATAGGGGTGTTAGAGAGCCTGATTAAAAACAAAAAGACAAAAATAAGCAAATTTAAATTATATAAAGATCTATCAACATACTATTTTCACAAAGATATTTATGATAAAGCCTACAAATATTTGAAAAAAGCCAGTAAACTTGTTACAGATGAACATGAAAGAATGTTATATTATGACAGTTTGTCAATGCTCTATTATTCATTGGGCGAATTAAACAAATCTGCATATTACCTCACAAAGGAGATGAAACTAAATGAGCATTCCAAAGATAAGTATACTTTGATTATTTTGGAATCTCGAATAGCTCTGATAAATCTTGAATCCGGGCGGTATTTTAAAGCTCTTGAGCATGCAAAAAAAGCTTACAATTTAATAAAAAAATACGGCAGCAAAAAGGATATCAGCATGAACCTTAATACAATGGGCATAATTTATTCTATAGTTGGAGAATTTGAAAAATCTTTGAAATGTTTTCAAGAAGGGATTGAAGTTGATAAGAAGATTAGTTATTTAAGAGGATTAACTATAATAAACGGAAATTTGGGAAACAGTTATATGTGGCAGGAAAATTGGGAAAAGGCAAAAACATTCATTAATGAAGCAATAAAATTGTCGAATTACATGAAGTGGAGTGTATATGCAGAGGATTTAAAATCGGATCTCTTTCTGTGCGAAGTGATGTTGGGAAATGCGGAGGAAGCAAAGGGATTGGATAAGACCATTAATGTAAGAGATTATAAAACACTTGTGTATAAATTATTATTAAAAAAGTTAATCTTAAAAAGAGATGTTAAACGGGAATTTAAAAAATATTTAAATGAATTTCAAAAAGTCGATTGGACATTGAGTAATAATGAAAGTCTCATAGCCCTGTTTTACTATTTATTGGATAAGGGTATAAAAAAAGATGATGAAATAAAATCTTTTCTGGTAAATAACGCTGAGAAGTTGGTTAAAAACAGAAAGAAAGAGTTTGAAAAGTTCCCGAAATACAAGAACGGATTTTTTATGAAAAACACAAATAAAATTCTTAAATTTTTTAAGGAGGAATAATGAGCATTAATAAAGATGATTATTTGAATGACATTAAGAGTGTCCCCATATTCAAAAATCTTGATGACAATGATATTGCATCTGTATTGAAACTCGCTTTTGTAAAAGAATATGGTCCGGGATTCCACCTTTTTAAAGAGGGAATGGTAGGCGGTATAATGTATGTAATATTGAGGGGAGAGGCAGAAATATATATAAATGACCAGCAAAATGGTAAGCGTATTTTGGCAACAATAGGGCATAATAGCTATATCGGAGAGATGTCCATTATCGAGGAAACAACAAGATCCGCTTCATGCAGGGTTACAAAACCGTCAGTGATGCTCGTCATGACAAAAAAGTGTTTTGATCAAATTCAGGAAAATTATCCAATTGTGGGGATAAAAATATTAAAGGGGATTTTAACGACAGTTTCGGAGAGATTGAGAAAGTGCAACGAAAAATTGAATGAAAATAAATGAAATTTGATTCTACCTATTTTTTTTACTTGTCCTATTATTTGAATGAAAAACTCCGTGAAGAAAAAATAATTAGTATTACTCTATACAAAAATGAGTGTATCATTGATTTTATGAAAAACAAACTTTACATTTATTTCGGAGAAAATATAGGCGGAGTGATTGTTGATAGAGGTTTTAATATCTGTTCGGAACGAAAAGGGAGAGTCACATCAATAGACAATTTCAGAATTTATAATGCTAAGCAACTTTATATGGATAGAATAGTTCAACTTGAATTGTACCATAAAGATAGAATTAAATCGGTCAAAAGATACTTAATACTTTCGTTCTTGGGAAAATTGAGTCTATTTGTTATTGATGATGAGAGAAAGATATTGTATTCAAATGATTCAAGGTTTAAAGTGGGGAGTTTCTATGATATTAAGAAAAAATTGGATATATATACGAACTTGTTAAATGGTGATAAATATTGCGGCACAGATATATTGGACCTTATAAATAATGTGAAAGAGGGGAAAAGAAATAATGGGAATATATGCATTGAGAATGAAGTTGAGTTCAAGAGGCTGATAAAAGAAAAAGAAAAAGAATTTTGTTCTGCAGTTTATAAATGTGAAAATTTCGAGATATTTCAGGCAAAACTGAAAAATACCGTTATTTCTCTCCAAAAGGAGAAATGTAAAAGTGAATTAAGAAAACATATTCAAAAAATATTGAGAAAAAAGAAAAAAATAGTTTTAGATTTGAAAAAGCACATTGATGTTAACGAAAATGAATATATTGAAATGGGTAATGCCATTATCTATAATAAATACATGGTTAAAAAAGGTACGGAGGAAGTAGAGCTTCCCGTATATAATAAGAGCGGAATTAAAAGTATAAAGATTAAATTAAAGCCGAATCTTTCCCCTGAGGAAAACGCAAAGCGCTATTTTGAAAAAGCAGAGAAATTGAAGAAGAAACGTAGTAATGCAGTAAAGAGAAGGAAAATTCTACAAAAAGAGATTAAGGAGTTGGGAAAGTTACTTGAAGAAATTCCTGATAACTTAAATGATCTTTATACGGAGTGGAGTAAATTTATAAAGAAGAACAGAGAAAAGCATAAGAGAGGATTTAAATACTTCGTTTTAAAAAGTGGAGCTCGCATATATATCGGACGCAACAGTAAAGAAAATGATGAATTAACACTCCACTTTGCTTCCCCGAACGATCTGTTTTTTCATGTTAGAGAGGCTCCCGGTAGTCATGTTATTTTGAGGTCTCTTGGGAAAAGTCATCATACCGCCGATATAGAGGCTGCAGCGGCAGTAGCGGCTTATTTCAGTAAAATGCGGAACAGCAAGACCGTTCCCGTAAGTTATACAGAGATTAGATATGTAAGAAAACCGAGAAAAGCAAAAAGTGGAATGGTTTCATTGATGAAGGAAAGAGTTATTTTTGTTTCACCTTCACTTCCTTCAGATTTGTCTTGATATGTGAAGAAATTATATTCCTGATTTTATCTCTGTCTCCGTTACCAAATCTCAGGTATACCCCTCTGAAATTTTCGAGGCGGGAATGCTTAACAAAAGGACTAAGGAAAATACCGTTTTTATCCTCATAGTAGCTTCTGTAATATTTCCACTCTTTTTTAAGGTGGGAGAGAAAAGAACGGATTTCGATTGATTCCTCCGTAAGGGTATAGTTTGTTTTCATAAAGTATGAGCTCAAAGAGGAGAGAATAAATACAAACGATATTAAAAACCACCAAAACCCCCAAAGGAAATAAATCCCCACAAATAAGCCTATTAAAAATATTGTTAAAATTATTGTTCTTATCTGATTCTCAACAATCGGATGACTTTCCCATTTATACTCCACCTTTGACCTCCTCAAACCCTTCTTTAATTATTTCATATGCTTCTTGCAATCCTTGGCTGATCACTTTCGTATCGGAAATTACCGGCATATAATTGGTGTCCCCGTTCCACCTCGGCACTACATGTATATGTAAATGTTCCGGTACTCCGGCTCCGGCAATTCTACCGAGGTTAATACCTATGTTAAAGCCTTCGGCATTCATCTTTTCTCTTAATACATTTGTAGATAGCTCAATTACATTCATTAATTCCAATTTTGTCTCTTTATCAAGATTCCCTATAGCGCCTGTATGCATAATCGGGACAATCATTAAATGTCCGTTATTGTAGGGGAATTTGTTAAGAACCACAAAGGTATGGTTAAAAGATGCAACTACGAGGCTTTCGCTTTGATCTCTGTTCTTGTACGCCTCGCAAAGAAAACAGGAATTATTTCTCTTGTCTATTGTTTCTTTAATGTATTTCATTCTCCACGGAGCCCAAAGCCGATTCATATGCTACTCCTTTTTTTGGGATACAAAATCAACTCTGAACGAATTGTTTTTATATTTGTATAAAGTTAAATGGTCAAGTATCGTTATTTTTCCGAAACCGGCGTTTTTCAGCATAGATTTCAGAGATTTTAGCGAATATATTCTTTCATCGAGGACATAATCGTTTCGTAAATAATTGGAATTTTCTATTCTTTCAAAAATGGTTAAAAATAACTTAGCAATTTTGTTGCCCCGGTCGTATTCCAATGTCCATATTGAGAATATTCCGGAATTATCTTTTGTATAAGTGAACTCATCACCAATATTTTTAAAAGCATATTCGGTATTTACATCAAATATGAAAATACCTCCCGGGGACATAATGGAATACAGGTGATTGAAGGTATCGATAAGATCATTCTCGTCAAGTATTGCGTTTATACTGTCAAAAGTGGAGATTACAACATCAAAAGGTTTATCGGGCTTAAGCTCCTCTATTTTCCCCGAATAATAATTAATCCTATCATTTTTTTGTTTTGCGATTTCAATCATTTCTTCCGATTTATCGAACCCGCATATATTATATCCGAAATCGTAAAGAATATTGGCAATTGTTCCCGTTCCACAAGCGAAATCGAGTATATTGGGGTTTTTAACCGAACTATACTTGTCGATTATTTTATCAATGTAGTCAGCCCAGGCAATGTAATCGACATCAAAATTGAGATAATCGTAATACTTGGCAATGTCATTGTAAGGCATTATATTTTTCTCGCAACTTTTTCTCAACATAGGGGCTTACAAATGTTGAAACATCCCCGTTATGTATTATAAGGTCTTTAATAAGGCTGGAGCTGACGAAAGAATATTTTAAGGCAGGCATAAAAAAGATACTCTCGATATCGGAATTAATCTTTCTGTTTATGTGAGCAAGCTGAAGTTCATGCTCATAATCACTAATAGCACGTAGTCCTCTGATTAAAGCTATAGCCCCAACATTCTTTGCATAATCAACTGTTAAACCTGTAGTATAGTCCACTGTGATGCGATCATCTATTTCAATGGAATGTTTAATCATATCAATTCGTTCTTCAAGGGAAAATAGTGTGTTTTTCTCGATATTATGAGCTATAACCATATAGACTTTGTCAAAGAGTTTTAAACTTCTCTTAAGAACATCGATATGACCGTATGTAATCGGATCAAATGTACCGGGGTAAACTGCGATTTTCACAACAACTCCTTTTTAAGAAATCTAACTATTTTTTTATTGTACTTAATTTCTTTGTAACACTCATATTCCTCGAAATCATATTTTTCATTTTCAAGAGATTCTACAATAAGAACGCCGTTGGGGGACAGAATGTCACATCTTTTTATAAGCTGCAACCCTTTATTAATGTAACCTCTCTTGTACGGGGGGTCCATAAATATAAAATCGTACTTCCTGATTTGTTTGGAACAAACGGATTTTGATGTAACTTTGTATTTGATTAACCTGTAATCATCAGTCTTATCCGCGGAAACCAGATTTTTTCTTATAAGCGATATGGATTCATACGATTCGTCAATAAAATCAACGAACACAGCACCTCTTGAAAGGGCTTCAATACCAATGGAACCGGTCCCTGCATACATATCAAGAAATGAGGCGCCTTCGATTTCGAATTGTATGGTATTAAAGACGGCTTCCCTGATAAAATTTTGCGTCGGCCTTATATCGGACGATTCGGGTAAAGATATCTCTTTTCCCTTATATTTTCCCGTTATAATTTTAATATTACTCTTCAATTAAAAGTTCCTCCTCCCAAAAAGGAATCGGCATACTGTTTTTCATTGCGCGCCATTTTTCATCGGTTAATCTGTTTTTCATGGGATATTTAAACTCAAAGTATGAATTCACGCCGCCGTAAAACACCTCTTTCTTATCACCGAGATTTGCTACTGCCGTTATCTTAAAAGGGGAGCCTATTGCTTCTTCCAAAACCATTTTGCTGTTTATATCCGTATGGACATCGGCTACTATGCTCATATCTTTGTTATTTTTTACACCGATTTGCCAGGGGCTGCCGATATTATGCCACATGCGCCAGGAATAATACAATTTGTTCATATCTTTTTCACTTATAGTATTCCCTTGCATTTCATTGTTGGTTATTTTAATATAAAGCAAAAGCAGTGTCTTGCAATCCGCAAGCTTGTATTTCCAATGCTTATTGATATTTTCGTCATTTTTGAGGAGCACAGATAATTTATCACAAAACTCATACATTTCCTTATAAACATTGCCGTAAGGTGAAAGATATGCTAAGTGTTTTTCCTTTTCAGGACGAGGCCTGACCGATGTTAATTTTGCAGTGTAACTCTGTTTTGCATATAGAATTGTGTCGTGTCTCAACATCGTCCAAAAAGAAAGCACGGAAGCGAGAATTTTTTTTGCCCAGAGTTTCGATTTCATGTAAAAAGGGTCGTGTCTGTAATGTTTTCTATTTACGGATAATTGCATAAAGCGTAAAAAATAGGTGTAAGCATTTGTCGGTTGTATATTGTTGAATTCTTTTTTCAGTTTAGAGGTGTTTTCTTTATAACCTGCGTAATCACTGTTATGAGTGGAGTTGAGTATCTCTCCAGCTGCATTGCTCCCGAGAATATATGCAAAGTCCAATCCCATTGGGAAAGCTCTTATTGCGCCTGTACCCATGGTAAAAGGAGATACTTTGCCGGGTCCGAAATAGCGGTTTACTTTGTTATATACGAGTTGTTGAAATATATATGAGTCCGGAATATATTTTTGCCCGAGTAGTTTAAAACATAAGACATTTTTATTGTTTTTCTCCTTGTCTGTTTTTTCAGTAGAAACTATTTTAGGCATGGGAGCATTATTCAACATGAAATTTATAAAAGTGATTATGTTTTTATCGCTTAGATTGCTGGGAACAGGTGATTTATCATAAATATTTATGGAAATATCATCGGAACTTCCCACATAGAAATCTGTGATTTTGTTTATGTATTTCCAGATGTTTAAGAGACGGGGATTGTCTTTTATTTCATTATAAATCAGTAGGCTCGTTCGTATCATATTGATTCTGGAGGAATCAATATCGGTTGCATTGACAAAGGATTGCTCGGGTAAAAAGTAAAACCCCATTCTGCCGTACCACATAAATGCTTTAAAATAACGTTTGAGTGAGTCATTGGATGTGTAATGACCCCTGGGTACATATTGGCTGTAGTCTTCTCTATATGAAAAGATGGGGGAGATGGAGATACCTTTGTGTGCTTCTATTAACATTTGTTCGGCATCGATAAATTTTGACAAACCTACCGGTGACGAGAAATCATCATCGAGATATGAAAGAGGAACGGCAAAATAAAGTGTTGCCAGGAGGTATGAATCTTTGTATTTGTCCGAACCTGTATTAGTGTATTTATCATAGTTAAGCTTATATAATGATTTACTCAGAATTGTAAGGCTGTCGTACAGAGCATTTTCCTCGAATTCCTTAAGGGTGTTGTCAAATAAAAGATGCATGGAATAGAAGGGGAGATCAAGAGTGTAAAGTAGAGGGGAATTGTCTTTGGATAAAGTTTTGTAAAGCGAATATATATTATCATAATTTGTCTTTTCCAGAAAAAAACCGTTATCTTTCAGTGTTTTAAATTCACTGTCGGAAAAGTTACCGTTTATATCAAGTTTTTTGTATGCAGATGTGCACGAGGAAAAAAAGATTATGAGAACAAAGAGAAAGCAGGTATATTTTTTCATTTTAATCTCACTTTTTAAGATTTTTTAAACTATTGATTCGCTCTTCTCCCAATTTCTTTATTGCTTTTAATACTTCCTCCTTTGTTACCAGCTTCTTATCAACAAGTACATTTATCAGAGCTTCAATGCTTAGAGCATTGGCATATGCCATCTCTTCGGGTGAGGGTTTTTTATTCATTGTTTCCTCCATCGTCATTTACAATATTTTCGCAATGTTTGCTCGATAATACTTTA
>WFRF01000241.1 GCA_015486655.1 Caldifarciminota bacterium
AATGCGCTTATATTAAAATAGTGAGATATACTTGACATACCTATAAATCTGCCTCTTCCCAATCCTATATTGAATTTAATTATATCCGAAAAACTTTTAGTGGCTACAAAATAGAGGGATGCATTTTCAATGGCTCTCTCACTACCGTAGTTCTCGTCTGGAAAACCAACCGTATCACTGTTTCCGCCTCCGGCACTTGAAATATGCTCTCTGTATGTAACATTGTACATCCCTACGGCTAAAGCCGGTTTATTACCGCTTTCGCGCAAAATATTATAATTCACATCAATAGCCCAATCCATCAAAGTAAACATCGAAAGACGAAGCTCAAGTTTGTTCAATAAGCCGTAAGAAAAAAACAGATCATAGTCCGGTTTATTCAAACTCAGGTTTTCCACCGGTAAACCTGCCGAAAGGGATAATTCGAACCTTCCGTTGGGAAGCACATTTGCAGTGGGTATATCGATAAAAACATTATCAGACTGAAATTCGGCATTTACAAATATAGGCAGTAAAATAAAAGACAAAGCAATTATAATAAAAACTAACTTTTTCCACATACTTATACCCTCCGTTATATTATATTAAATTTTACATCTTAAACCTTAATTAGTCAAGTAAAATTATAATTTCAATTCCGTGATATTTTACAGGGAGTGTACAATATTTTAATTAGTAAAAAAAATATTCAAATTTTACTTGACATAATCCCTTTTTTATAGTAGATTAATGCTGTTCATTAACCTTAAACCAATTTTTTATTTTTATGAATCTAATCGAACTAAAAGCAAAACCCATAAAAGAGTTATACGAAATAGCGAAAACGCTGAACGTTGCCGAATACAGCGAACTGTCTCGCCAGGATTTAATCCTTAAAATATTGGAAGCTGAAAAAGAAACCGGTGAACCCTTTTATGGAGGCGGAGTACTGGATGTAATCCAAGACGGATACGGATTTTTGAGATCTTCCATATACAGCTATTACCCCAGTAACGACGACATCTATGTTTCATCCTCACAAATCAAGAAATTCGGACTTAAAACAGGTGATATTATCTACGGACAGGTAAGGCCGCCAAAGGACAATGAGAAGTATTATGCCCTTTTAAAGATCGACAAAATTAATTATGATTCTCCGGGTAAAATTCACGACAGGATAATGTTTGACAATCTGACACCTCTGTATCCAACAGAGAGAATCAAATTGGAAACCACTCGCGAAGATGTTACAACAAGGATAATCGACCTTCTTACCCCTATCGGAAAAGGACAAAGAGCTTTGATTACTTCTCCTCCCAGGGCAGGCAAAACAGTCATCTTGCAAAAGATAGCAAACAGTATAACCAAAAACCATCCTGAAATTATACCCATTGTTTTACTTATTGACGAACGCCCGGAAGAGGTTACGGACATGGAACGTTCCGTTCAAGCAGAAGTTGTCAGCTCGACATTTGATGAGCCTCCCGAAAGACATGTATCCGTTGCCAGAATTGTTATTGAAAAAGCAAAACGTCTGGTTGAGGCGAAGAGAGACGTAGTTATTCTGCTTGACAGTATTACAAGACTTGCAAGGGCACATAACGTCGTAATACCACATAGCGGTAAGACACTCTCAGGAGGTATCGATTCAAATGCTCTGCATAAACCCAAGCGTTTTTTCGGTGCCGCAAGAAACATTGAGGAAGGCGGCAGTTTAACGATTATTGCTACTGCTCTGATTGAAACAGGAAGCAGAATGGACGATGTAATCTTCGAAGAGTTTAAAGGTACGGGTAACATGGAATTGGTATTAGACAGAAAACTCTCCGACAGAAGGATTTTCCCGGCAATTGATATAAACAGATCAGGTACAAGAAAAGAAGAACTCTTACATACGACGAATGACCTCAACAGAATATGGGTTTTAAGGAAACTACTCAATGAAATGAACACAATTGAAGCTATGGAATTTTTAACGGATAGATTGAGATTATCAAAGAATAATAAACAATTTTTAAAATCGATGTCAGATCAGTTTTAGCGGAGGTAAAATGAAGAAAAAGATTCACCCCAAATATGTAGACTGTACAATCACATGTGCCTGTGGTAATGTTGTTCACACAAAAGCCACGGTACCTGAAATGCATGTAGAGATTTGCTCTGCTTGTCATCCATTTTTCACCGGGAAGCAAAAGTTTGTAGACTCTGCGGGAAAAGTAGAAAAATTCTTAAAAAAATACGGAAAGAGAAAAAAGGGAGCTTAAGCTCCCTTTTTTATTTCGCCTTCAACTAATTTCATATCCCCTTCAACCAAAGTAAACATCACTCTGACGCCTACATTCCTGCCTATGAAGGCGTTGTTTCTTGATTTTGACTGAAAATATCTCGGCGTAATTTTCCAATCTTCCTCTTTGAATATCATAAATGTTGCATCTTCTCCCTCTTGCATTCTTGTGGGTATATCAATTTTGAAATATTTCACCGGATTTTCATTCATTAATTTAAGCAGTTGAAAGATGTCAATTTCTCCTTTTTTAACGAGTTCCGTATACAAAACGGGAAATGCCGTTTCGAGCCCCGTCACACCGAAGGGGGCATAGTTAAATTCAACTTCCTTTTCATAAATTGCATGGGGCGCATGATCAGTGGCAATGATATCTATGAGACCTGTCTTTATTCCATCTACAAGCGCAAGCCTGTCTTCTTCCGACCTGAGCGGTGGTTTCATTTTATAGTTTGTATTAAACGTTTCCACATACGTATCATTCAGAAGAAGGTGGTGAGGTGTTACGTCACAAGTGACTTTTACGTTTCTGTCTTTTGCATATTTTATTACATCGAGGGTGTTCTTTGATGAAACATGGGTTATATGAACGCGTCCGTCGACATATTCGGCGATCCGTAAATCCCTGTATGTAATGGTGTCTTCGGATAAATCCGGAATACCTACCATTCCCAATTTTGCTTGAACTTTCCCCTCGTGCATTACACCTTCTTCGGACAAATTTATATCCTCTTCATGGAGAACTATGGGAATATCGAACATCTTTATATATTTCAATGCCCTTAACAACAGCGACGGATCCATAATTGTATTACCGTCATCAGACAAACCTATCACACCTTCTTTTACTAGATCGTTAATTTCAGCAAGTTCTTTCCCTTCAAGATTCTTTGTTACTGCCCCATAAGTGTATATCTTTGCCAAATCTACATCTTTACCTCTTTCAAGTACATATCTAACGGTTCCTGCCGTATCCACTGCCGGCACTGTGTTTGCCATCCCGGTAATTGCTACAAAACCACCGTTTACGGCAGCCCTCGATACCGTATCAATTGTCTCTTTGTATTCATATCCGGGTTCTCTCAGATGTGTGTGTATATCTACAAGGCCCGGAGAGGCATACATTCCCTGACAATCTATTACTTTGGCATCCACGTCATTTATTTCACCCAACTTCTCTATCTTACCGTTGCCGATAAGTATGTCTTTCTTCTCAATTGTTTTATTCTTAGTATCAATTAGATTCACATTCTTAAACAGTATTCTATCATATGATTTTTTCATCTTTATTCCCTCCGTTAAGCAAATACAATACAGCCATTCTTACCGCAACACCGTTTGTTACCTGATTCAGAATAACCGAGTGCTTGCCGTCTGCCACATCTCCGTCAAGTTCCACGCCTCTGTTAATTGGGCCCGGGTGCATAATAATAACATCCTCTTTCGTCTTTTTCAGTCTGTCCCTGTCCATACTGAAAAGATTCATATACTCTCTTGTACTCGGGAATAGCCCCACCTTTTGCCTTTCTCTCTGGATTCTTAAAAGATAAATTACATCTTTGTCTCTTATTGCTTCATCCATATTGTAGTAGACGTTCACAGGTAACTGTTCTATGTTCTGGGGCAACAATGTAGGCGGAGCACATACGGATACCTCCGCTCCCAATTTTGTAAGTCCCCAAATGTTTGAACGAGCTACTCTCGAATGAGCGATATCCCCTACTATTAGTACCTTCAGTCCTTTGAATGTTTTAACGTTTTCACGCAATGTTGACAAATCCAGCAAACACTGAGTGGGGTGCTCATGATTCCCGTCACCTGCATTTATGACGGATGCCTCAATTCTTTCCGAAAGAAATTTCGGAGCACCTTCACACGAATGTCTCATAACCACCATATCCACTCTCATAGCCTCAAGATTTCTTGCCGTATCGAGAAGAGTTTCTCCTTTTTTTACGCTTGAAGTTGAAGTGGAAATAGACATTGTTTCGGCTGATAACCTCTTTGCGGCTATTGAAAACGAAGCCGAAGTCCTTGTACTCGGTTCAAAAAACAGGTTTAAAACCGTTCTGCCTCTTAATGGCGGGACCTTTTTTATGTTTCTTCTTAATATTTCCTTAAACGGTTCTGCCGTATCGAGAATCAGATTAATTTCTTCCGGAGTCAACTCCTCAATGGTTATTAAATCTTTTCTCTTCCATTCCATTATATCACCCTCTTTTCAATTATTACTTCATCAACACCGTCAATTTCCTTAACATGTACATCAACAAGTTCATCTCTTGAAGTCGGAATGTTTTTGCCCACATAATCTGCTTTTATGGGAAGTTCCCTGTGCCCTCTGTCCACAAGTACGGCAAGTTGAATACATTTGGGACGACCGAAATCGATAAGTTCATCCAAAGCGGACCTGATTGTTCTCCCCGTAAACAATACATCATCTATAAGAATTATCGTTTTTTCGTCGATGTTAACGGGAATATCCGTTTTATGTATGACGGGCTGATTTGCAATTGAAGACAAATCGTCTCTGTACAATGTTATATCCAATTTCCCCGTAATGATATTCTTACCTTCAATTTCCTGTAACAATTTTGCTATCCTGTCAGCAAGGATATCCCCTCTTCTCTGTATCCCTATGACAATAAGATTATCTATCCCGCCGTTCTTTTCGACTATTTCGTGGGCAATCCTGGTCAAAGCTCTTTTAATTGCCAATTCATCCATTATTTTTGCCATTTTACCTCCTTATAAAAAAATAACCTTGCTTTCGCAAGATTTTCTTCAGGTAATTTCATATTTTTCCTCCTTTCTGACCTCACCGGATCAGTTTAAAGTTTCTTTATAATAACACTCTAAGATTTTTTGTCAATACCTTACATAAAACTCATAGTAGATAGGTGTAGACATATTGCGACTGCGTCACAAGTAGGAACTAAGAAGTTAGAAGTTAGAACTATTTAAATGTCACCCGATAATTAAGTGAGAAATAAGAAGTTAGAAGTGAGATATAAGAAATAGGGTCTCATTGAGATTCCGGATCAAGTCCGGAATGACAATACTGCGACTACGTCGCAATTACCTGGCAATCTTTTCTCTGAGAGTATAATCACAATAATTGACAAAACATCATTTATTAAATATAATAGCACTATGATAAAGCTAAACCATGTAACAAAGATTTTTAAACAAAAAAACAAGACGATTTACGCATGCAATGACATGGATCTCACAATCGAACCCAATCAAATTTTTGGTCTTATTGGTCCAAATGGTGCCGGAAAAACAACAACATTGAGGCTTATTTCCACTCTGATGGTTCCTTCAAAGGGTAATATTGAAGTAAACAGATACAGCACAATTGCAAACAGAGATAAAATAAGGGCAATAATAGGATTTCTTTCGTCTGATATGACACTACCCGTAAATTATACCCCCCGAGAACTTTTAAGATTTTTCGGCAAACTGAACAGGTTGCAGGATGATATACTGGAAAAAAGGATAAATAAAATAGTTGAACAACTCGAACTAAACAGGTACCTTGATACTCTGACACAGAAATTGTCAACGGGAAACAAACAGAAGACGCTAATAGCAATATCCATAATTCATGATCCCCTGATTGTCATATTTGACGAACCTACAAACGG
>WFRF01000242.1 GCA_015486655.1 Caldifarciminota bacterium
AGAGAAGCGTTATAAGGGAACTCTTGAAGTTAACATCAAATCCCGAGATTATTTCCTTTGCAGGAGGTTTACCAGCTCCGGATACATTCCCCCTTGAGGAAATTGCAGACATCGCAAAGCAGGTAATTTTGGAACACGGAAAAACAGCACTACAATACGGCTCTACGGAGGGATTTGTTCCTTTAAAAGAAGAATTAATAAAGTTTTTAAAAGAAGATAACATCAATGTAAACGAAAAACAGATAATCATTACATCGGCATCACAACAGGGATTGGATATTGTCGGAAAAATATTTATTGATCCGGGAGATACCGTTATCGTTGAAAGCCCCACATACGTCGGTGCCATCAGCGCATTTAACAGTTATAAAGCAAAAATGGTAGGCATCGAGATGGATGATGACGGTATGAAAATGGATTTGCTTGAGGAAAAATTGACGGAATTGGACAAGAACGGAATAAGGCCAAAATTCATATACGTTATTCCGGATTTCCAGAACCCCGGAGGCGTTACCCTCTCATTGGACAGAAGAAAACGACTCCTCGATATCGCCTCGAAATTTGATTTGATTATCATAGAAGACAGCCCTTACAGGGCAATAAGATACAGAGGTGAAACAATCCCTTCATTGCAGTCAATGGACAAGGAAGGAAGGGTAGTGTCTCTGTACACATTCTCGAAAATTCTCTTTCCGGGTATGAGACTCGGATGGGCTGTAGGACCCGAAGAGATAATAGATAAATTCGTAGTTGCCAAACAGGCTATGGATCTTTGTACTCCCCCGTTTAACCAGGCTATCGTAACAGAATATCTGAAAAGGGACAAACTTAGAGCCAATATTGCATCAACCATTGAGGAGTATAAGGAAAAGAATAAACTCATGTTGGATAAATTGGACGAATATATGCCAAAAGATCCGAATCTCAGATGGACAAAACCCGAAGGAGGTTTATTCTTGTGGCTTACATGTCCCGAATATGTTAATACAGAGGAGATGTTCTACGATGCCATTAAAGAGAATGTGGCTTATGTTGTAGGTTCGGCTTTTTACGGAGAGAATCCTAAATACAACTCCCTTCGTTTGAACTTCTCATATCCTACCATTGAAGAGATAGATGAAGGGGTAAAAAGATTATCCAAGGTAATAAAAAGTAAGCTCAAATAGGGCTTACCTTTATCCCATTTAAAGATATAAGGGGTTTAATACCCCTTATATTTTTATGATTTTTTTAGCACTTTTACCGTATTTTATAAAATAGAGCCCTGTGCCGAGCTTGTTTATATTGATTTTCAGCCTGTTTTCGGATATCTTCTTTACCTGTGGATAAACCTTTCTGCCGCTGATATCCATAATATTCAATTTATTTAAATCAAAATTATCGGGAACAATACATTCTACAGCGCCGGAGGACACACTGTTTATAAGCCTAAATGTGTGCTCAATATTTTTTCTTGTTATAATTTTAATTCCGCTGATACCGTCATCCGGTAATATTTCTATATTATCAATGTACCAGCCTTCATACCCCGTGTCATTGTAAGTTGATGCAACAAACTTCAATCTAAAACTATCTCCCGCAGCATACTTATTCAACTCGTTGCTCATGGTGATCCAATTATTAGAAATTCCCGAATATGAGTCTACAAGACTCCAATCGTTATCCTTGCCCACAAAAATCAAACCGAAATCCCATCCTGCCTGTAAGTCAAACCATGTTTTGTACTTGAGAATCATTTTTCCGGTAGATTTTATCCATGGGGATATCAAGGAATCGTTGGCATAGTAACCCAAACTGTCCTCTCCGACACCGAATCTGAAGCTGTAAGGAGTTGAATAGTACCTTTTTGAAGAAACATGTGCAATACCGGACATTTCCCATCCGTACGGGTTCAGAGAATCGACCATTTCCGAAAAGATCTTCCATGAATATAGTAATGTCAATGTATCATCCCCCACGAGTATTTTATGTATTGAATTTAAGGGAACTGCATTAAGAGTGTCTACATTTAGAGAAACCTCCGTTGAATCTCCCGGATAAAGATTCGAAACCGAAATACTGACGGGAGTAACATTTATGTCCGAATCCAATGAATTTATATACAGTATCCCTTCTTCTATATAACCAGTCCCTGTATTTTTAATTTCAAGAGGGAATGCAGAGGGAAATCCATCAATACTGATCTCACTTCTATCTATTTCGAGCTCTCCTTTGCAAATTTTAAACAGAATAGAGTCTGCCACATAGTTCCCGTTTAATTTTAAATAGAATGTCGAAATCGAGTCCGCATTATCATTTATAGTAACAATATAGGATAATGTATCCGTTTCGCCGGAAATAATCGAATCGAGAAAATCCGACGTATCGCTAACAATTACAAATCCATCATAGCTGTTGCAAATGAACAGCGGATTGTATATCGTGCTGTCCGTTCCGTTTGAGATTATCATATTCAAAGTATCCGTTTCGTCGGGATTAAATAAACTGTCGTTACCGTCTCTTACAAAAGCTTTAACATACTTTAGCTCATTTGAATTAACGATACTGTCCTCAAAGAGACGGTAATTATTCTTATATACAAAGTAATTGATAACGCCGTTAACATCGGGAATAGTAAATTCTTCCTCTCCCGAAATTCCGGTGATTCCTCTTTCAATCATAGAATCTCCCTTGAACAGAGAAATTACGGCACTACTAACGGGTGCTTTCCCGTCCGAGACCTCAAAATGCAACGAGATATTGCCGTTTTCGAGAGTACTGTAGTTTACATGCAGATTCTTTAGTGAATCCGTTCTCAGATATGTTGAAGGATCCCCCATCAGTACAAGGTTATATTCCATCCATCTGTACGTATTTTCCATCGAAGCGGAGGGAGCAAAAGTCTCCCTGTTTTTTGATACAAGTTCACCGATAGTGTGCGATTTCTCGTCAAATAGGTTTTTAAAGAACAGCTTCTGCATTCTATCCGTTGAACTCTCTCCCGAATAATAACCGATATACCAACCGTAACGGGCATCTCCTATATAGAATCCTCCTCCGTTCAAAGCCCTTAAAAAATGTTCCGCCATGCAATCCGTATCAAAGGATGCGCTTATACATGATGTCGTATATACAAGTGTGGGACTATTCTGCAAATTTGACAGCGTGTCCGCATTATCATATCCGAAAAAATCCTGTCCTATGCTAAAACCGTATGAATTACCGTGGTTTGAGTGAATTAAATAGTTGAACCCGCTGTTTAACGAATCCATAAATTCGTTAAGATAAACCTGATTACCATTCCCGTCATATAATCGCGATTTTGCAAAATAATCGGGAAATTCCTCAAGTATAGAATCGAGCCCTACTGATGCATCCGTATATGAATCCAAAAATCCGGCATTGGCAAGAACGCTGCACTGAGGTTTCAAATAATCCCCTTTTTCGTAATAAAATATTTTGCCCAGAATCGTATCCAATTCAGAACTGTTTTCAAAACTGATTCGCCCTACATAGAAATCGGGAAGCATATCGACACTGTCCCCCACTTCGCCGTAAACAGTGTTGTTGTTTGCATTCCAGCTACCGTCAATATCACCGTAATAATAATCGGTAGGAATCGAATCATACCACCAACCGCCTCCGCTTTCCATTGCATAGGCATATCTTGTGGGGACAATATTCACATCACCACCGATAACAACATACTCGATACCTGAATCTACGAGAGTTTTCAGGTAATTTCTAATTTTCTCCGCATTATCAACCCCGGAATAATTTTCGTATACATATTGTACCGATCTTATATTGGGAGTAAAACCTTCTATGCTTTTCATCTTTAAGTATCTGTCAAATTGCCCTACGAATGATGAATCCGTAATTACAACGATACCGGGAAACATCTCGTTTTTATTTGCCCTGCTTGGTGTGTTCGGAACGGACAAGCGGATATTATTATAGTAGGTCAGTTTTTTCTCTTTGGGAAAATACTTGAACGGAGAAATCAATAATTTGTTATATTTTACTCCCCTTTTATATCCGAAACCACAAAATTTCACAATTCTTTCGGGAATCGGTTTGTCGTTATTATAAATTGTTGAATCAATCCGGAATTTATGTGCATCATTGTTGTCGGTAGGAAAAGCCCTTTGTGCCGGAGCAATACTAATATCACTAAATACAACGGAATCCACAGGTTCATAATCAATCTTAACGTTGTTATCGCCTATAAAAATAAGTGTATCTTTATATGGAAACATCGGCTCCCCTTTACCGGAAAAGTAATGGAATCCTTTTAGTTGTATTTTAACAAATCCCCTGTTGGGGATAAATTTTAAATTCCCGAAATTCAAAGTAATCGTATTAGCGTAAACATTACCAAAACTTAGGAATAAAAATAGAATAATAAAATTTATTTTTAATTTATACAATATTTACTTCGCCTTTTATATATGAGATATAATAAGTCGCAGAACTTTTTAAGTCACCGATTATATCGTTAACCCTGTCCTCAAAGGCACTATAAGCAATTGCACAGATTATTGCAATAGTTACTCCTATAACGGTGCTTACAAGTGCTTCTGCAATACCCCCCATTATGAGTTTGCTTGTTCCGGCAACTTTTAGAGATGCCCCGTGAAAAACGGATACAATTCCTATGAGAGATCCCAGCAGTCCCAACAATGGCGATATATAACCCATTACCCCAATTGCTCTAACCCCTTTTATTAACCTGCGACGCTCTGTTTCTATAGAGTTATCCAGTATGTTTTTTACGCTTTCGGGAACGGAATCAAAATTAGAAACACCCGCCAGCATTAACCTCGCCACGGGACTTCCTTCCTGTTCACAAACATATTTCGCCTGTTCCAAATTACCTTCGTTTAAAAGGTTTATTACCCTCTGAACAAATTTTTCATCCTTTCCGTGTGCCCTCGATAATGTCCACCAGCGTTCCATTATCATGGCAAATGCATATATAGTAACAAATAAAATAACATCAACAATCCAACTGCTCGTAATTAAACTTAACAAATTAATACCTCCGATCATAATAACTCCTTTTCTTTATTATATTAGATTATACCATATTTTATTATATTGCAATATAAAATCATCCTTTCAACAGATATTCCAACAATTCACTCATCTTAGTTTCGGCAAGACAAACGGAATAATCCGTAGCTCCGTAGTATAAAAGTAATTTGTCATTCTCTTTATCAAATACGGCACCTGTTGGAAATACAACGGCATCCGATATTCCTACCATCTCATATTGCTTTTCGGGTCCCAAAATCCATTCGTCACTTCTCTTCCTCACAATCCTTGGATCTTCCAAATCAAGCAAAGCGGCGCCTACTCTGTAAAGAGCTCCGGATGCGGTTATTCTTGCGCCATGGTATATTATAAGCCACCCTTCCTCGGTTTTTATGGGAGGGGTCCCCAACCCAACATGGTGAGAATCCCACCAACCGGGACGCGTATGAATGAGAACTCTGCTGTCTCCCCAATACCGCAGGTCAGGTGAAAATGAAATCCATATATGTGCCTCCCCCCTGACAATAGGTCTGTGAATCAGAGCATATAATCCGTTAAAACGCTCCGGAAACAAAGACGCATCTTTATCTTCAGGAGGCAAAATTGCTCCGTGTCTTTTAAATCGGGAAAAATCCTCGGTGCTCATTAGCGAAACCACAGGACCGCCTTTTGAAAAAGAAACGTAAGAGATAAAGTATTTCTTTTCATCTTCCATATAAACCACTCTGGGATCTTCAATACCCCATCTTTCCTCGTCAAACTCGCTGTTGTACTCAAGCGCCTTGTTCCTGGTTATCTCCCAATTATCATAACCGTTCTCACTTTTAGCAATGCAAAAGTGTGAAAATCCTTTCAGATCTTCTACCCTGGGAAGCAAAATAACCTTGCCGTCAAATCTTACTGCTCCGGGATTAAAAACTCCACTTGCTTTATAAGGTAAATCCTTAGGTGATATGATCGGATTTTTTTCATATCTTTTAAACAAACTCTCCTCCTTCTTAAAACTTGACTATGCCGCCGAATCTACTTATTAAGGTAAATTCAATAAAATACCCGTTTAAGGCGAAGTCCTTAAAATCAATCCCGGCATATATTTTAAAATAATCAAAAGAAAATCCGGTCTTAACCGAACTTAAAAATCCCTTATTCTTATACTTTATATCTCCCCCGATAACAATACTCAGAGGTAATCTATATTGTGTTTCCAACTTTATGGTTAAATCGTTAAACGTACCGTACACAGGCGAATTCACCAGGCTTTGCACACTCAATCTGTCATTAAACAATCCGTAATACCCCGCATAAACAAAAATGTTTTTACCAAACAACTCGTATGTCGGCGACAGGAATAAATAACTGTAATTACCATATTGATTACTTATAAAATACGCCAGGGCGGGAGACAAATAAAGTTTGCCAAACATACCTGAAGTTTTTACATTAAAGGCAAGGCCGATGCTCGAATTAAAAATTATATTTGAGTAATTAACATTTACGCCGTAATTGTAGTTCGTATCAGGAACTGCATTTTTAAAAACAGGGATTGAAGGAAAATTATACACAAAGAGGTTTGCTCCGAATGTTCCGTTCCATTCGGAAGGGTATAAAAAGGTAAGGTCCATGTCTCCATTATTGCTGCCGTAATGATTATAATTGAGAACAAGACTTTTGTATTCGGCATTATAAATGAAAAACGGGTTTTCACCAATACTCTCGCTTGAGGGGACAAATTCTCTTCCTATTTGCCCGTATAACAGAGTAGGTAATAAAAAAATAAAAAAAATATATTTCATTTTTGCTTTTTGAACAGATCAAGGTAAAGGTTTAAGAACTGTTTTTTATCCAGTTTTGCGGAGGCAATGCCTTTATCCTTTTTATGCAATACATGTTCCAAATGATGATAAAAGGATTTTGAAATATATCCGAAATTATTCTTAGTGATTGCCCGGGCATTGTTCAATCTGGTAATTATATGTGAACCATCCTGGAAAAATGTTATAAACTCGACATATACGATGGCTTTTTCCACATTTGAAGAATTGTTTATAAACTGATAGAGAACGACATAGGAGTCCCTTTTTTCATTGCTCATCGCTTTAAATCCGTTATCGACATCCAAGCCGAGCAATTCGAATTCAATAAAATATTTAAACTCCAATTTTATCATAGAATTAATCAAGTTTAGAAATAAATTTTCGTTGATGCCCTTTTTGGAAGATAGTTTCCCCTCTTTTATTGTAATATTACGTAATTTCCTTCTCTGCCTGTTTTTCCTGTAAAGGTAAAATAAACCTGCTAAAATCAGTAACGATAATATTATATCCAAAAATAACATAATTAATAATAAAAAATTTTCAGGAATTATGCAACTGCAATTTTATGGTTTGACTATCTTTATAAATCGTCTTTTCCCCACCTTTAAAATTCTTTCCCCTTTATTCTCGAATTCTATGTTATAATTAACATCCTGAATCGGTTCTCCGTCCAATTTTACGGCACCCTGTTTTATTAAACGTCTCGCTTCACTTGAGGATTTAACAATACCACTGTCAGTCATTAATTTTACAACCCAACTCCCTTCAGGTGCTTCAAATGTTTGAATATTGTCCGGAATCTCCTTTTTCCTGAATACGGTATTAAAATGTTCTTCGGCTCTTCTGGCATCTCTCTCGTTATAAAATATCTTAACCACTTCCCTTGC
>WFRF01000243.1 GCA_015486655.1 Caldifarciminota bacterium
ATAACCTCATTGCGCATGTGTATTACGGTATCTTTAACCACTGAATCTCCTACGATTGTCTCATTCGTCATTTTCAGGTTCAAAAAGTTTCCCTTTGCAAGGGGATAAAAATCTTCACTTTTGCTGCTGTTAAACAGTGAACACCCCGTTAAAAGCATAAAAGCGGAAACTGCGATAATTAATGATATACGTTTCATGTGCCACCTCCTTTTAAATCAATTCTTCCACCGGAAGAACAAATAATTTCAACCCTTCCGAAATATAATTTTCTTTAACAGGGGCTAAAGCCGATTTTACCTTAGCTACTACATCATCATTGACAATAGTTATCATCATTTTATTTATGGCAGGCCATATGTTATCCCCCAAATGAGGGACTGAATTTTTACCCTTTCCGGTAATTTTATCCAACAGGGAATATTTTTCGACTATGCCCGATAATGCACTGTGTACAACATCTTCAATTGCCGAATTGTATACGATCATTATACATTTCATAATTCTTTTCTCCTCTTTATACGACTTTCAACTATAGAATAAATAACCGGAACAATAACGAGTGTTATCATTGTCGAGACCAGTAGTCCGCCTATAACCGATACCCCCAAAGGAACCCATGTTTCCGAGCCTTCCCCTCTTGACATTGCAAGCGGTAAAAGACCGAATATTGTCGTGGTTGCAGTCATAAGAACGGGTCTCAATCTCCTTCTTCCCGCGTTTAAAATCGCTTCGTAGAGTTCCTGTCCTCTTGCCCTCAAAATGTTCGTGTAGTCGAGTAAAACTATTGCATTGTTAACCACAATGCCCACAAGCATCAACAGCCCAACATACGCCATAAGGCTGAAGCTGTTTCCCGTTATAAACAGAGCCCAAATAACACCGGTAAGTGCAAACGGTATGGAAAACATGATAACAAAGGGATCCACAAAGGATTCGAACTGTGCAGCCATAACGAGGTATACGAGAAGTATACCGATTAAAACGGCGAATAACATCTGTTTAAAGGAATCCCTCTGTTCCTTTATGGTTCCTCCGATATTAATATAATCGATCGCCGGCGGTTTGGGATTATCCTTTAAGATTTTTTCTATTTCTTTGCTTACTCCTCCAAGGTCCCTTCCGCTATACCCGGCTTCGACCTTAACGACTCTTATTTGATCTTTATGTTCAATGCTTACTGGTCCTACTCTGCGCTCTATTGTGGCAATTGCCCCTAAAGGTACCATCTTACCCGTTGCAGTCATAACAGGTATTTTTCTCAAATCGGATTCGTTGTTAATCGTTCCGTCCTTAAATTCCATTACAATATCATACTCTTTACCGTTTTTTCTGTATATGGATATCTTGTTCCCCTCCATGGCAGAATACAGAACATCCGATACTCCGTAAACGGAAACCCCTTTTGAAAGAGCCTTATCGCGATTAACCTTCACCCATAATTCCGGTCGCCCTTCTTCTCGGGAGAGTGAAATATCCTTCAACCCCTTTATCATTTTTAACTTTCTCTTTATAAGTTCAGCATATTTTTGAGTAGCTTTCATATCATATCCGTATATATCCACTGATACAGGGGTACCGCTTAAAAATGAGGATTCCATACCGCCCGTATTTACGGCTATGCTGTAGATGCCGGGAATTTTTCTAACATCTTCCCTGAATGCGTTTGCAATTTCAACGTCACTTCTCTTTCTCTGCATTTTGGGTTTGAGCTTGATCATGGCGGAAATTATATTATCCCCCTGTTCTCCTCCGAAAATAGCGGATAGATTGGATTCGCTCTGCCCCATCATTAAACGGTAAGCTTTTACTTCGGGGAAATCCTTGTCCAATATTGACATAATGATATTGCTTATCCGTTTTGTTTCCCTGATATTCGTACCAATGGGCAATTTAATCGTGGCTCTTACTATTGATTCATCGGAACGCGGTATAAAATCGGAACCGACAAATTTCAGCAACCCGAGAGTCAATGCAAAAACAACAGTTAATGTTATGAGAACGCTTGCCTTGTGCTTCAGCGCCCATCCGAGAAAGGAACGATAACTGTTTTCAATTTTTTTAAATGTCCTTAATGAAAAAACCTTATCCTCATCTACCTCTCTTCTTTTCTTGAGTATTAGTGAAGAAAGCATCGGTGTCAGGGTAAGTGATGCAAACAAACTTCCCGCCAAAACAATGGAAATTGTAATGGCAAGTTGCTTAAACAATACCGATGCAAATCCCTGGATAAAAAATATGGGGATAAATATGGCAATGGTCGTAAGTGTCGAAGCCGTAATGGCTCCCCCTACCTCGGTAGCACCGAAAACGCTTGATTCTCTTCTTGTCTGTTTCTCTTCATCCCTATGTCTGAATATATTCTCAAGCACCACGATAGAGTTATCCACCACCATACCCAATGCTATGGATAGGGAGGATAAACTGATTATATTGATTGTATTGTGTGAAAAGTAGAGATAAACAAATGCAATTATAAGCGAGAACGGTATTGTAAGAGCAATCACAAAACTCCCCCTAAGGTTCCATAGAAACAGGAAAACAACAATTACAACAAAAATGAATCCCCATAATATCGTGCTGAAAAGATTCTTAATGGATGCTTTTATAAACCTGCTTCCGTCCATAACGGTGATTATTTCCGTTCCCTTCGGTAAAAGTTTTTGTAATTTTTTCAGCTCCTTTCGAACACCTGCAGCAACTTTAACGGTATTGGCCCCCGATTGTTTTTGTATAAGAAGCGTTATCCCCTCCTTTCCGCTTACTATATTAATTTCCCTTTCTTTTCCAGGAGAAAAAGTGACGTCCGCTATATCCTTCAGCATTATGGGATTTCCCATCTTCGTATAACCCACAATAATATGCTTTATCTCTTCGATATTCTTAACTTCACCTGGTACTCTTATAGAATATTTTCTCTTGCCTATATCTATGTTTCCTGCAGGCATAGTAAGATTATTAGCGGAAATCATCCCTTTAATTTGAGACAAAGAGAGATTGTATTGAACAATTTTCGAAGGAATGATATCGATATTTACCTTGTTTCGTTTCCCTCCCATTATCATTGCGGCACCTACACCGGGAACTTCTTTCAATCTGTCCAATATGTATTTGTCTACAAGGTCATACATCTTATTGGGTGGAAGATTACTCTTGATATTAAGCACCATTACAGGCATCATTGAAGCGTCGAATTTTAAAACCAAAGGCTTTTTGGCTTCATCGGGTAAATGCCCTTCGGCAAGCCCTATTTTATCACGAATGTCACTTGTTGCTACGTCCAGATTGCTGCCCCATTCAAACGATGCGGTAACAAGCGATATATTCTCCATGGATTTCGATTCGACTTTATCTATATTCGGAACTGTTGCAATTTCATTTTCAATGGGTTTTGTGACCTGTTCTTCTATATCTGCCGGGGATGCTCCGGGGTAAACGGTCATAACGGTAACTACGGGCAAATCGATATTGGGATAAAAATCTATCGGCAACCCCTTATATGAAATAATACCGAGAATAA
>WFRF01000244.1 GCA_015486655.1 Caldifarciminota bacterium
CCGTCCAAATATGTAGCTGTGAGATTATTGGAAGGAAATTCCGAATTTTATGATTTGCTTGCGGAGAAGAAAATTATTGAGGATGTTGAAAAAGTAAGACTAAGATTGGAAAATAAAATCGGAGAAGATTTCGATACATATATAGCCGAGAGACGTTATGCATTTATACATGGAGTTTATAAAGAATGCGTGGAAGAGAAAATCGATATAAGTCAAAGGATAACGTTATCGGATAAAATCGATAAGATTATAACAAACAGGTTTCTGGGTATTCCCATTTTTTTGTTCTTGTTGTGGTTATCTTTCGAGATTGTATTTAAACTCGGTAACCCCATAGCTGACTTAGTGGATCAGTTTTTCGGATTGTTGGGGGATAAAACTGCCATTTTCATGGAGTTTATTCGTTCTCCGTTATGGTTAACATCTTTGGTAAAAGATGGGATTATTGCCGGCGTAGGCTCCGTACTGGTTTTTTTCCCGAATATATTCATAATGTTTTTTATATTTGCGTTTATGGAGGATTCCGGTTATATGGCAAGAGCGGCATTTGTTATGGATAAACTCATGCATAAAATCGGTTTGCATGGTAAAAGTTTTATTCCGCTTATTCTTGGGTTTGGTTGTAATGTTCCGGCTATAATGGCAACAAGGACTTTGGAGAATGAGAAAGACAGAATCATTACAATTCTTATAAATCCATTAATGAGTTGTTCCGCAAGACTCCCAATCTATTTGTTGCTGACAGGGATATTCTTTAAAAAAAGTCAAGGGTTTGTGGTATTTAGTTTATATTTAACAGGTATTTTACTTGCAATTATAGTCGCAGTTGTTTTAAAACGTATATTCTTTAGACATAAAACAGCACCGTTAATTATGGAATTGCCTCCATATAGAATGCCTTCTTTTAACGTTTCCATTAGAGGAGCATGGAACCGATCGGCTATGTTTTTAAAAAAGGCGGGCACGATAATCTTATTTGGTGTTATTATTGTATGGTTGTTATCTTACCTGCCGATAGGAGTTAATTACGGAGGGAGCAAAAGTTACATAGGAATTTTGGGAAGGAGCATTGCGCCTATTTTCAAACCGGCGGGATTCGGATATTGGCAGGCTTCTGTAGCTCTCTTGTTTGGAGTTGTTGCCAAGGAAATTGTAGTTGGAACATTGGGGACACTATTTGGTGGGGCTAATGTCCTGCCATCCGTTTTACCGCATTATTTTACCTCTCTTTCTGCATATTCTTTTATGCTTATGTCGTTAATTTATATGCCCTGTTTAGCAACTATAGGAGCCATAAAACAGGAAGCCGGGGGAAAATGGGCGGCATTTGCCGTTGTTTACTCTATCATGCTAGGTTACATTGTTGCCGTATTATTTTTTCAAATAGGCAAACTATTTGTTTAATATTAAGTGAAGGAGGTAAAAAGTGAAAAACGTGTTGTTTATAACAGCTATTCTAATATTTATCTTTTCAGCCAGTTACGGAGCAAGTCCTTTCGATGTGGATGATGATGCTCCTATTGGTAATAATATCAGGGAATTTGAAATCGGCGTTTCAAATGAAGGAAACAGAGTTAATTCGTTTTTTAGCATGGGAACAGGAATCAATAATCTGTTTTCCATGGGAATCGCTTTTGATATATTTCCTTTATCAATAAGGTCCTTTGATTTGTCGGGTAAAATGAGGATTATAAATACCCGTCTGTTTGGAACATCAGTAAACGCAAGTTATAATAATGATGATATATTCTCAGTTAATTTAATACAGAGATTTGAAGTTAATAATTTTATATTATATCTAAATGGCGGGATTGTCGGAGATTCTGTCAACACAAAAAGTTTCGGTATAAGTTTGCAGTATAATTCATTAATGAATGAAAGATTAAACTTAGGTGCCGAATTTTTCGGCAGTAGTGAAGGCAATATCGATTTAAATTCAGGAATTGGGGGTAGTTACACGTTTGGTAATGGACTTTGCCTTTATGGTGGTTATAAATACGGAATAACAGAGAATAGCGGATTTATCGTCGGTGGAATTGTGTTCGATTTTTAAAGTTGATTGGTAAGTGGTACAAACATATTTACCGGTTTCGTACATTGAAATTGATAGA
>WFRF01000245.1 GCA_015486655.1 Caldifarciminota bacterium
CTTCTCTCAATGATACCGGTACGGGGTTTAGAATCAAATTTCTGATTGATTTGCCGGGTGTTGTTTTTAAGAATAAATTAAATTTTGTGAAAAAATTAGCCGCCGGTTTAAATATGGAGCTGGTAAATTTTCCGAATTACAATTACGGAGAAACATCGTTTTTTATTCTGACTAACAAAATGACAATAGGATTTGCCGAAGACGAAATAATAGATTTTGCCACGAAAGCTTTAATACAGATAAAGGAAACCGAGCGCAGGTACAGAGAAGAGCTATTTAAGAATTTAAAATTCAGAGATCGCATTATAAGAAATTATGCCGTGTTTAAGAACACACTTTTAATTAACGACAATGAAATCTTTAATATGATGTCTCTTCTCAGGCTTGGTGTAATTTCCGGCATTATAAAGGATATGAATTTA
The DNA here is from genome assembly GCA_015486655.1 of Caldifarciminota bacterium. Classification (GTDB taxonomy): domain Bacteria; phylum Hydrothermota; class 32-111; order QNBC01; family QNBC01; genus QNBC01. Next base: position 423 of record WFRF01000245.1, read on the forward strand.
AAGGATATTGACCATATTTTTAACGAATGCGGCAGAAATTACCTGAGATATGTTTATAAAATCAAAAAAGAAGAATCCATGTTAGATGTAATGAAAATTAGAAAATCACATATTGAGAAGTTAATGAGGTATTAATGGAACAATATTCGGAAACGATTAAGAGAATAATTAAAATGGCATATGATGAAGCAATTAAGTTGGGCAGTGTTTACGTTCAACAGCAGCATCTGTTACTCGCCTTTATAAAGGACACGTCCGATTACTCCACATCCGGAATTAAGGTGCTCGAACAACTGGGGGTTGAATTAAACGAAGTTAGAAAATACGTCGAAAATACACATAGAAAATCCGCCCTAATCAGAAGAACCGATTTGAAAGAAGGAGAGGATTATAAAAGATCTTTTCTTTTCGCTCGCAGGGAAGCGGAAGAAGACAATTCGGGCACTGTGTTCGGCATTCATCTTTTGTTGGGGATGTTTAAGGTAAAAAACGGTTTCATGGAACGATTTTTTATAAATTACGGTATAAATTACGACACTTTGAAACGGCTTAAAAATGCAGGAAAAAGGGAGTTAAAGCAGTATAAGGATGAAGCCATACCCGAAGATGGAGAGAAGTTTCTGGAAAAATTTACCAGAAATTTAAACGAGCTTGCAAAAGCGGGGAAATTAGACCCGGTAATCGGCAGAGGTGATGAAATTGAGAGGGTAATTCAAATACTTGCCAGAAGAAAAAAGAATAATCCCGTGCTCGTCGGGGAGCCCGGTGTTGGGAAGACTGCCATAGTGGAAGGGCTTGCAGAGCGAATAGTCGAAGGTATCGTTCCGGAGAAAATAAAGGATAAAATCATATTACAGTTGGATTTAACTTCATTGATAGCGGGGACCAAATACAGAGGGCAATTTGAGGGAAGAATGAAGGTCCTTTTCGAGGCATTGAAGGAGAAAGAAAATGCCATAGTCTTTATCGACGAGTTGCATACAATTCTCGGTGCCGGTGCCGCAGAGGGTTCTCTTGATGTGGCTAATATGATAAAACCTCCGCTTACAAGAGGGGAAATTCAAATGATAGGTGCAACAACTTATGAAGAGTATCGTAAGTATATTGAGAAGGACGGAGCCCTTGAAAGGAGATTCCAGTCAATTAATGTTGAAGAAACGACAATCGAGGAGACATACGATATATTGAAAGGCTTACAATCAAGATACGAAGAATTTCACAATGTTAAATATACGGACGAAGCCATTATGGCAGCTGTTAAATTGTCTGCAAGATATGTTCAGAACAGATATTTACCGGACAAAGCAATTGATGTTCTTGATGAAGCCGGTGCAAGAGCCACGCTTTCCTTTAAGAACGGATTGTCACTGGAAGATATAAAAAAGATGAGGGAGGAACTTGAAAAGATTCGCAGATTGAAAATAGATGCCGTAAATAAGAATAATTTTCTGAAAGCTGCGGAATACAGATCAAAAGAGCAGGAAATTGTGGATAACTTAAGCTCCGTAAACAATTCAAGGACTACCGTTATAAACGAAGATGATATAAGAAATGTCATCTCACAATGGACGCATATTCCCGTTTCCAACATAAGTGTGAGTGAGAGATATAAACTCATAAACCTTGAGGATGAGTTGAAAAAATATATTGTGGGGCAAAATGAAGCCATTGATGCAATTGCACGGTCATTGAGGAGAAATTACTCGGGGCTCAGGGATCCTCGGAGACCCATAGGCTCTTTCATATTTATGGGACCCACGGGAGTGGGAAAAACACAACTTGCAAAGGTTCTGGCAAAGATATTGTTTGGAGATTATGATGCGATTATCAGGATTGATATGAGTGAATATAGCGAGAAATTCAGCGTTTCCAGGTTAATCGGGGCTCCTCCCGGATATGTGGGTTATGATGAAGGAGGGCAACTTACGACGAAGGTCAGACGGAAACCGTATTCCATCGTCCTTTTTGACGAGATAGAGAAAGCGGATCTTGAGGTTCACAGCATTCTTTTGCAGATTTTGGATGAAGGTGCGGTAACCGATGCAAGCGGAAAGAAAGTCAGTTTTAGAAATACCATAATAATTTTAACGTCCAATCTCGGTACCCAATTCCTTAAAAAGGGAATGACAATGGGATTTAAAAGCGGGCAACTTGACCGCAAAGATTTTAAAGATAAAATGGAAAAATCCTTAAAGGAAAAATTTAATCCGGAATTTTTGAACAGATTTGACGAGATTGTCTATTTTAATCAACTGGATAAAAAGTCTCTAATAAAGATTGTGGATATTTTATTTGATGAAATGACTCAAAGATTAGATGAGGCGGGAATAAAGGTTGTTCTTAACGAAAGCGCAAAGGAATACCTCTCGGAGAAGGGATTTGATCCCGTTTACGGGGCAAGATACCTGAGAAATATAATGGAAAAAGAGCTATTGGACCCTCTGTCCGAAATGATTCTAAAGAAAGATACGGGAAGAGGGGACAGTATACATATATCATCCAGAGGAGGGAAACTGGAATTTAAGATATCAAAAAGCAAAAAGAAGGAAAAGATAAAAACAGTATAGGAGGAGAAGTTGAAAAAAATACTTTTGACACTGGCAATAACAGGAATATTTTTCTTTAATCTTTCAGCGATGTTTATTGCAAATATAACAGTAAAGGGAAATAGAAACGCTGACCAATCGATAATAATTACAGCTTCTCAATTACACCTCGGGGATGAGCTCAATCAGGAAAATCTCGACAGAGCAATTAAAAATATATATAAACTCGGTTTTTTTAAGGATGTTGTAATAGATGTCGTAACAAAAGATAATACTCAATGTGACATAAATATAAATGTGTCCGAATACCCCATAATCAGGAAAATTGACTTTAAAGGGACGGGAGTTATAAAAAAGAAGAAATTGAAGGAAGATTACAAGTTGAATATAGGAAGTGTTGCTTCCGAAAAGAATATTTTTCATTGGCAGAATGATATGCTCAAGAAGTACAGGGAAAAAGGTTTCCTAAATGCTACCGTTGCGATATACTGCAAGGATATCGATACGGTAAGAAATACATGCACATTAAAGATCGATATTGAGCAAAACAACAAAATAGTTTTACGGGGCATAATATTTAAAGGCAACAATAATATTCCCTCCGGTAAACTTAAGGCAAAAATGCAAAACAAACCCAGAGAGGGCATATTTTTCTGGAGAGGAAAATTTGATGAGGAGAAATTTGCCGAAGATAAGGACAAAATACTCGAATATTATGCCGATAACGGTTACCCTTTTGCAAAAATTGGCAATGTTTACCGCACATACGACAAATCCGGAAAGAACATGTATTTGCACATCGATATTACCGAAGGGCAAAAGGTCTATTTTGGCAATGTGATTCTGGATGGCAACAAAATATTTAAATCTAAAACGTTGCTCAAGCTCATTAAATTTAAAAAAGGCGAGTTATACAGCAGAAAATTGTTTGAGAAGAGCATACAAAATATATATGAGGTTTACGGCGATCACGGATATCTGTTTTTACAAATTACTCCGGATAAGAAGATGAAAGGGAATGAAATGAATATCAAGTTAAATCTTACGGAGAATTTCCCTGCTCATCTGAGATACATAAATATTGTAGGAAATACAAAAACGCATGAAAAGGTTATAAGAAGAGAGATGACAATCTATCCCGGAAATTTACTTAAGCGATCGAGACTGATAGAAACACAGAGAAAACTGGCTCAACTTAATTATTTCGATGACTTGAAACTTGACACGAAAGTTGTGGATGATTCTGGACATGTGGATCTTACATTTAAGGTTAAGGAAAAGGCGACGGAAACGGTATCCGGAGGTGTCGCTTATTCACAAATAGACGGAGTAACGGGGAACCTTTCTCTTTCCTTTAAAAATCTCATGGGAACGGGAAGGAAGGTCAGCATACAGTTTGACAAGGGGAAGACATTGAACAACTTCCAGTTGTCATTTAACGAGCCTTGGTTATTAGATACGAGAGCAAGCCTTGGAGCCAATCTGTTTTATCTCACAAGAACAGTGCAGTACTCTTATGATTCAACCGGCATAGATACCATTGTTGTGGACTCGACAACCGATAGCACCGTTCTTGACACGACACATAATATTGTACCTTTTGATGTAAGCGAAAAGAGAAAAGGCTTCAGCGTTTCCACAGGGAGATATTTTCAGCAGTTTAAGTATCTCTCCGGTTATGTACAGTACTCTTTGCAGAACATAGATTATTTTACCGAAGATACCGTTCATGTAAGCGATTACATAAAATCCCAATTGGGAAATGTATGGAGAAGCTCGGTCCTGTTTAGTCTGCTCAGAGATTCCAGAGATGATATATTTGATCCCATGAGCGGTTCACAAACCAAACTCACGGCAGAATTTGTCGGAGGGCCTCTCGGCGGTGGTGAACATTTCCAGAAATATACATTTGATGCTCGTTATTATCATAAACTTATCGGTATATCCAGCATTATGTTAAGGGGTGCTTACGGTTCGTGTTTCGGGTACAAAACACCGGGGGATGTACCTGTTACGGAAAAATTCCTTATCGGCGGTGTCGGCGATATGGGGCTTAGAGGATATGCGGATAGAAGCATAGGATATGATAACGGAACAGGATATGACTATGCAGGCAGAGCCTATTTTATTACAAATATGGAATTGAGGTTTAAAGCGACGGATCAGATATATGCTCTTGTATTCTATGATATGGGCAATGTATGGAGTTCCTTCACCGATGGGCTTCATAAGGGCTTTTGGCCTATGAAAAAGGGAGCCGGTGTGGGGGTACGGTTGAACATACCGATGCTGGGTATCATAGGTTTTGATTACGGTTTGGGTTTTGACAGAATCGGCGGTGCTCAGTGGGAACCTCATATACAGATAGGAACATCATTTTAAAAGAGGTAATTATGAAGAGGATTTTATTTGTCTTACTCTTTCTATTCCCCCTGATTTCATTTGCGGAAGTTAAGATAGGTTATGTGGATACGGACAAAGTGGTGAGCTCATATAAAGGGCTTTCATCGTTGAAAGAGCAGATAGATATGCAATCGAACCAATGGAAAAGGGAACTCGGCGCAAAAAAGCTTGAAATAAACAGGTTGAAAGAAGATCTGAATAATAAAAAACTTGTCATATCCCCGGAAATGAGAATCGAAAAGGAAAATGAGATTGCAAGAAAGGAAAAGGAGTATACTCAGTTTATAGACAGTATTTGGGGTGAAGGCGGTTTGTTGGAGAAGAGAAAGAAAGAGTATTCCAAAGAGATTACCGATAAAATAGAGGCGGTCATTAAAACCATTGCCGATGAGCGTGGATTTACAATTGTTTTTGATAAAAACAAGGCGGGAATCGTATATTCAAAAAATGTTGTGGACATTACGCAGGATGTCATAGATGCCCTGAATCAGGAATTCGGAGGAAATCAGGTGAAGAAAACAATTGAGATAGCCATCCCCAACGTATTTGAGACAAATAATACGGCTCAGGAGATGAAATTGGGATCCAGATTGCGTGCCACTCTCAAAAATGCGCTTAACCGAATAGGTGATTACGATTTTACAAAAATACAGGATATTTCAGATGCGCTGAATGCCATGGGAATCAATGTTCAGAGAAAATTAACAGATACGGAACTGACTACCCTGGGAAGAAATTTGTCTGTGGATTATATAATCTACGGTACATGTGAAGCTGATGTTGGGGTTATTAAAACCAACTTTAAATTGGTGAATGCCAGAACGGGCATAGTTCTTGTGACTTCGAACAGAAGTGTTGACAGTGATAAGAAATTGGATCAATTAATAAATGACATTTTAACGGATATTAAACCGGAACTGAGGTGAAATTATGATGGATATTTATGAAATTATGGAAATGCTTCCCCACAGGTATCCTTTTCTTCTTGTGGATAAAATATTGGAAGCCGATAAAAATCACGTTAAAGCACTGAAAAACGTTACCATTAACGAGCCTTTTTTCCAGGGGCATTTCCCCGGAAAACCCGTCATGCCGGGTGTCTTAATAGTAGAATCAATGGCACAATCGGCGGTTGCTCTCATTGTGAATTTTATTGAAAATCCAAAGGATTATCTTTTTTATTTCATGAAAATTGACAAGGTTAAATTCAGAAAACCGGTAGTTCCCGGTGATACGATTATTCATGAAATAACGCTTGAAAAAGAGAGGGGAACAATGGTCGTTATAAAGGGGAAATCCTATGTAGACGGGAAACTGGTATGTGAAGGAGAATTGACAGCAATGGCTGTAAAAAGAGAAGAAAAATAATGGAGACCGTCGGAGCGAATTTCGAGAAGGGGAATTATTGCAAAATTGCAGACAATGTTCTCATAGGGGATAATGTCGTATTGGGAAACGGTGTAATTGTTTACGATAATGTCATAATAGGATCCGATGTCAGTATCGGAGATTACTCAATTATAGGGTCCGGGATCGGTATGGGAGATGATATTTCCGGAGGACTGATTATCGGTGACGGCGTTGAAATTTATCCTTATACGTTGATTCAATTCGGCAGAAACGGTAAACAGACAAAAATAGAATCCGATGTTAGAATTCTCGGGCATTCAACAATAGGCTATAACAGTATAATAAAGAAAGGTGCCGTAATAGCCACAAATGCAATTGTCGGGCATGATTCGACTGTTTGTGAATCTGCCGTAATCAATGCACGCTCGTATATTAAATCGGGGATTAATATAGGTAAACTTGCTCACATTGCAACCATCGGTACAATAGAGCATGATGTACTGCCCTTTGCAATAATTAAAGGTATTCCTCCCTATGTGGCAAATGTCAACATAGCCGGACTTAAGAAGAATGGTTACAGAGAGGAGGAAATAGAGGTTATCATGAGAGCCTATGAAATTATTTTTAAGGAGGGTTTAACATTGTCTCAGGCAATTGAAAATTTGATATCCAAAATTGAGAAGAGATCAATAGTCACCGAGATAGTGGAATTTTTGAGAATGGTTACGGAATCCGGAAGAGGTTTAGTAAAATAGGAGAAGAGATGATCGAGTTTTTTAATACACTTACCGGCAAAAAGGAAGTATTTAAACCTATAAAAGAAAATAATGTTTCCATCTATGTTTGCGGGATGACTGTGCAGAACAGACCGCATCTCGGGCATATGAGAGCATATGTGATGGCTGATCTTATAAGAAGGGTTTTCGAATACAACGGATACACGGTGAAAATGATTCAAAATTTCACCGATATCGATGACAAAATCATAGAGCGTTCCAGGGAATTTGATATGGATTACAGGGTATTCGGTGAACGATATATAAAAGAGTACATCGAATCCTCATTGAAGATGAATATTCTCGAACCTTATTATTATCCAAGGGCAACCCAGCACATAGATGAAATTATAAATCTCGTTGAAACTTTGATTGAAAAGGGTTATGCATATGTTATTGACGGGGATGTATATTATAAAACGGCAAAATTCAAAGATTACGGAAAGCTTTCCGGAAAGAAGATTGAGGATTTGATTTCGGGGGCAAGAATTGAGATAAATCCTAAAAAGCATGACCCTCTTGATTTTGCACTCTGGAAAAAGGCAAAAGAGGGAGAACCGTATTGGTACTCTCCCTGGGGCAAGGGACGCCCGGGTTGGCACATAGAATGCTCTGCAATGAGCATGAAATATCTTGGAGAAACGTTTGATATTCACGCCGGGGGTACTGACTTGATTTTTCCTCACCATGAAAATGAAATCGCACAGAGTGAAGCGGCTACCGGAAAACCTTTTGCCAATTACTGGATTCATAACGAGATGCTGAGAATTAAGGGGGAAAAAATGTCTAAATCCCTCAGCAATTTTCTTGCCGTGAGTGACATATTAAAGAAGGTTTCCCCCAATGCTCTCAGATTGTACTATTACAGAACACATTTCAGAAGTCCGCTTGAGTACGATGACGGCAGTTTAAAAGAAGCATCGAGCAGTTTTGAGAGAATGAAACGATTTGTAATGGAAAATCAATCAGGAGCAGATATTGACGGTGATTTGTTCGATGAACTGATAAAAAATTTGAACAACAATTTCAATTCACCTAAAACACTGGGTATAATGTTTTCAGCGATAAAAGATGCCAATAACGGAATCAGGGATAAGCAAATCACTGCAAATACTCTAAGAAAAGCACTTGAAATATTGGGTTTTGTTTTGGAAGGAGAAAAGAAAGAGGAGATTTCGGATAAGGTTATCGATACTGTTGTTGGAATAAGGGATAAAATGAGAGCGGAAAAACTCTTTGAGTATGCCGATTTTGTTAGAGATGAATTGAAAAAACTTAATATTGAGATTTTGGATTCTAAGGACGGAACGAAATGGAGAATTAAATAGAGGAGGATTAGATGAGAGATAGGAAAGGTAATGCCGCATTAATAGTTTCTTTTATTTTGGCTGCCATAATTGTTATAGGTTTTGTATGGCTTTTATCGGGACCTTCAAATATTTTTCAGGGAAAAGTAAAGAGTTTACCCAATTTTTTCGGTTTAACAAAAGACAATGCCATGTTAACGGCTCAACAACTTGGAGTTATTGTACAATTTGATTCGACTACAGATGTAAATTTACCTTTTAACATTGTTGTTTTGCAAAAGCCGTTTCCCGGTAAAACGGTAAGCAAAGGCGATATCGTCTATCTTACCTTGAACAAGAGGAGTAATGAAGAATTTCCAATTCCCGATTTTCGGAATATGAGCATTGATAATGTAAAAACGGAACTTGCCAAAATCGGACTTACCGTAGGCAAAATAATTGCCAAGAAGAATAGTAATGTGGAACCGAATTCGGTGATTTCACAAAATCCCGCTCCCGGAACCGTTGTTAAAAAGGGACAAACGGTTGATTTTGTGCTTTCAAAAAAGGCTGCAAATACCATTATTGTCCCTAAAGTAAAAGGAAGGTACTATACAGCTGCAAGAAAAATTCTTATAGATAAAGGATTCAAAGTCCTTATTAGATACAGAACGGATATAAACTACGACTTTGATCTGGTTCTCAGTCAGTATCCTTCACCCGGGACCAAAGTTAAAAGAGGAACGGTTGTAACTTTATACGTAAATCATGAAGAGTAAAACGAGAAGAAAAAGCAAAAACATTTCGATTCTAATATATCTTGTTGCCGTAATCGCATCTTTTATTATCGGATTTCTCGTGGTTAATTACATTGTAATGCCTATGGTTGTGGGTAAGGGTGAGGATATTCCGGTACCTACTTTGATAGGTCTGGATATAAAAGATGCGCAGAAAGTGGTTAAGAGTAACGGTTTGGTATTTGATGTTGCCGGCTATCAGTATGATACGTTGTATCAAAAAGACAGGGTAATTTTTCAGGACCCCAAACCGGACATTATGATTAAGAAAGGGAGAAAAGTCTCCGTTATCATCTCCATGGGTGCAAAATCGTATACAATGCCTTACATTGAGGGACTGCCTGTTGACGAAGGTTTGAAAGTTCTACAAAAGATGAATATAACAAACGGAATAAATAAGATCTATACTTCATCTGATTCTGTTCCCAAAGATTATATTGTTTCAACCATACCAAAAAGCGACGAAACTGTTCCTCCGGGCTCAATGATAACAATTTTTATAAGTAAGGGAAGTGAATCCGACACATTGCAAATGCCCAACCTCATCGGGTTAAACATAAAAATAGCCGTGGATACGCTGAGGAGTCTTAATCTGATTTTGGGAGGAGTTGATTCCGATACGGTTGTTGATAGTGTAATGAGCAAAGTGATTCTTCAATATCCGGAAGAGGGTACAAATTTGGCTCCGGGTGACAGTGTGAGTGTTGTTGTGAGGAGAGAGTAATGACTCTTATAGCTCCGTCCATTCTTTCAGCCGACTTTTCCTGTTTGAGAAGTGAAATTAAGAAAATCGAAAAGGGGGGAGCGGATATGGTACATATTGATGTGATGGACGGACATTTTGTTCCGAATTTAACCATTGGTCCCGTGGTTGTTTCAGCCATCCGGAAAGTTACCGATTTACCTTTTGATTGCCATCTTATGATAAGTGAGCCCGAAAAATATTTCCATCCCTTTTTGGATGTGGGCATTCAGTACATATCGATGCATGTTGAGATAAAAGATAAAATCGAGAAATGTCTTGATATGGTGAAAAATTACGATACTAAATTCGGGCTTGCCATTAATCCCGAAACGCCCGTTGAGAGCCTTAATTCTTATTTGGATCGGATTGATTTCGTACTTGTTATGACGGTTCATCCGGGATTCGGAGGGCAAAAATTTATGGAGAAAGCATCATTAAAGGTGGCGAAACTCAGAGAAAACGGTTTTAAAGGTTTGATTGAGGTTGACGGGGGCATTAACGAGAAAAATGCTGTAAATTTAAAAAAAATGGGGGCAGACATACTTGTTGCCGGTCATTTTATCTTTAGTAATGATGTGGAAAAAGCCATAAGGATGTTGAGGTGATTATGGATAAAATTATTATTCTCGATTTCGGTTCACAATACACACAATTGATAGCAAGAAAGATAAGAGAACTGAAAGTTTATTCCGAAATTGTTCCCTTTAACATAGATGTTAAAAAAATAGAGGAATTAAAACCAAAGGGATTGATTCTGTCGGGTGGTCCCGCCAGTGTATATGACAAAAATGCCCCGCATGCAAATAAAGAAATATTTAAATTAGGTATTCCTGTTCTCGGTATTTGTTACGGTATGCAGGAAATTACGGAACAGTTCGGCGGCGAGGTCGTACGTGCAAAAGCCAGAGAATACGGGAAAGCGGACCTTAAAATCGACGGCGTATCTCCTTTACTTGAAGGCATTGAGAATAATTCCGTAGTGTGGATGAGCCATGGAGATAAGGTGGACAGGATACCGGAAGGATTCCTATCAAAGGCTCACACGGATAACTCCGAATATGCCGTTATTGAAGATGTGCAGAGAAAGGTATGGGGAATACAATTCCACCCGGAAGTACATCATTCGGAATGCGGCATGCAGGTGCTGGATAATTTTATATCCAGGATATGCGGCGCTTCAAAAGACTGGAATATGGAGAGGTTTATTGAAAAACAGGTTAAGGAGATTAGAGATCGTGTGGGAAACGATAATGTGATTCTCGGTTTATCCGGAGGGGTTGATTCAACCGTTACCTGCTTTCTTTTGAAAAAAGCAATAGGGGACCGGTTATACTCAATATACATTGATACGGGTCTGATGAGAAAAAATGAAACTGATCTGATAAACGAAACATTTCGCTCTCTTCTGGGAGAGCATTATGTAAGCATTGATGAGAGTAAATTGTTCATTGAAAGGCTTAAAGGAATAGAAAATCCCGAAAAAAAGAGAAAAATCATAGGAGAGACTTTCATACGTGTATTTGAAAGAACGGCATCGAAATTTAAGGATGCAAAATATCTCGCGCAGGGAACGCTATACCCCGATGTAATAGAATCCGTTTCCGTATTCGGACCGTCAAAAACGATCAAGAGTCATCATAATGTCGGCGGTTTACCCGAAAAGATGAATCTGCAACTTGTGGAACCGTTAAGGATGTTGTTTAAGGATGAGGTAAGGGAGTTGGGAAAATTACTCGGAGTACCCGATAAAATAATTAAGCGTCATCCCTTCCCGGGCCCAGGCCTTGCAATAAGAATAATAGGCAATATAACGGAGGAAGATCTGAAAATACTTCGTGAGGCGGATGCCATTTTAATTGAAGAGTTGGAAAAAAACGGGCTTTATGACGAAATTTGGCAGGCTTTTGCCGTTCTTTTACCTGTAAAGAGTGTCGGTGTCATGGGTGACAACAGAACATATGAAAGAGTAGCGGCAATAAGAGCTGTTGTGAGCGTAGACGGAATGACCGCTAATTTTTATCATCTTCCGTATGAAGTTATGGAAAAGATATCCGATAGAATTATAAATGAGGTAGACGGAATTAACAGGGTGGTTTACGATGTTAGTTCGAAACCGCCTGCAACAATAGAATGGGAGTGAATATGGAAAAGGGTTCAAAAAAAGAATGGCGTGAAGAGATTGAAATTGCTGCCGGGGAGTTAATTACAAGGGTAAAAGAACTGATAAAAGAGGGAAACATAAGGAGACTGATAATAAAAGATGATAAGGGGAAAACGATTCTTGAAATACCACTGCATGCCGGAGTAGCCATAGGAGGAATTATAACATTAACCGCACCATTACTCGCAGTTTTAGGTGCCGTAGCCGGGGTTCTTGCAAAAGTGAAAATAGAAATAGTGAGAGAAGGGAATCAGGAAGACTGAGATTTTCTTATTATTAGCGAGTTTACATAGTATATAATATAAGTCAAGAAAAGTAAAATTCCGTAGATCAAAAAAGACATCAATTTATTGGCGGATTTATCGTAAATAAGCCCGGCTATAATAGGTCCTATTATGGATCCGGTATTTTCAATTGCATTGATATAACCTATAAGGCTGTTAAAATTTTCATTATCACGATTTATTAGAACCCTTAAAACGGGACGAAAAGATTTTAAACCTATGTACATTAAAACAAGTGACAGCATAACCATTACGATTCCCGGGGAGAAAGTTAAAAGAACCGTGGAGATAAATGTGATTATAAAGATTATTGGGAGTATCACATATTCTTTTCCCCTGTCCACGATATGGGAAATCCAATATATAAACGGGAAGGACAGCACATTTGTTATGAAGAGTATGATACTGATTTCTTTTAGGCTGCTGCCGAAATGCTCCTTTAGGTAAAGAATTAAAATAGAGTTGGATGTAGTGAGAATGGCACCGCCTAAAAGGGCTGTAAATAGTAATATGACAGTGGATACGGATATGGACTGTCTTTTTTTGTCCGACTCTATTACCGTTTCGCCCTTCTCTTTTTCAAGGAAAAAGGAAGAGATCACGGGAACTGTCATAAATAAACTTGCAATGATAAATAGATACGGGTACTGTTTGTTTTCGACTATATGCATGTATCGGCTTATAAGCAGAATAAAAATAGGTAAAAGCAACTTTGAAAGGAATCCGCCCACATTACCGAAGATATAGTAAAGTGACATTGTTCTTGCTTCTTTCCCGGTTTCAGCTGATTTTATTGTCAAATACTGTGCCGAAGGCCACACAATTCCGTTTACAAGCCCGTGTAAAAATCTCAGGACGATGATATAAAGATAAACGGGTAAAAGGGCATATGCAGCCGGAAGCACTGCCATAAAAGGAGAGAAGATTTTAATGCTTTTCTCTCTGTTAATTCTCAGACCTTTTAATATTCCCCCGGAGAAGAGGGATGTAAATGCGCGTGAAAGCATAAAAACAGATGAGACCAACCCGACCATGACCCCGGTTGCTCCCAGTTGTCTTACATAAAGAGGTAAAATAGGGCTGATAATCCCAAAGCCCATTGTTCCCGTAAAAGCGATAAATATAAGCAAAACTGTATTTCGATTTCGTTTCATTAAAGGTGATTATAAAGATTATTTTTTAAATGTCAATTTTCAAAAAGATTTGTATTATAAAATTTCTTTTAGTATTCACAATGTACATGTTCCTACCACTACACTTTCAATATAATTTATGATAGAATAAAAATAAAATGGAGGAAACATGAAAAAAATTAACATTTCCGAAAAAGATATTTATGAAATAGGATTTTTAGGCACCGTAGCGGTAAAACCTAATGATGACAAATTTATCTATACCGTTGATAGGGTTGATAAGGAAAAGGATAAATATGTTACGGAGGTGTACGAATACAACCTGACAGAAAAAAATAAGAAGCTCATTTTAAAAAAAGGACATAAATACGGTAATGTACGGTACTCACCTCATGGTAAATGGATATCCTTTGTATCGGACAGGGATAAAAAAAATAAACTGTATATAATGCCTGCAGACGGAGGAGAGGCAGAATCTATTGAAACGGAAAAGTATCTTCTTAACGGATATGTCTGGTCTTTTGATGAGCGTTCTATTCTGCTGAATCTAACGGAAAAGAGTAAGGAGGAGATACAAGTCGAGAGGGAAAAAGATGTTGAAAAGAAAAAATCATTTCCCACTGTGAGAATTGTAGATCGGTTAAATTATAAATTTGACGGAAGGGGTTTTATATCTAAAAATCGTCCGCAGTTATACCTGTACGAAATATCCACCAAGACTTTAAAAAAGTTGACAAACAGAAAATCGGGTATTCTTGAGGGGGTTATATCTCCTGACGGTAAATTTATCTATTATACCGCTTATGACAAAAAGAACTGGGAATTGGAGAGTAACTATATCTCCATTTATAAGATGAATATGAGATCAGGTAAGAGTGAGAAATTGAAAATCGCCGACGGACCAAAATTTTCACTCCTAATTTCCTATGACGGAGAGAATCTTTGCTACGTCGGGCACGAAGATGTCGATGATTATACCGGAACAACCAATATAAAGCCCTATGTTTATAACATAAAGGAGAAAATAAATAACTGTATAATGGAAGAAAGAGATCTCATGTGTGTGGATACCACTATTGATGACATGGGAGAAGGATTTGAATCCGGGGGTATTAAAATCTCCGAAAAAGACACTATCTACTTTCAAGTCAGTGAAAAGGGGAATACACATCTGTATATGTATGATATCGGTAAAAGAAAAACGACTAAAATTTTTCACGAGGATGGAAAAGTTGTCGGTTACGGTTCAAACGGCAGGTTTGATATATTTGTACTTTCCACCCCGGATCACCCCGGGAGAATTTTCCTTAAAAAAGGAGGGAAATTTGAACTGCTGGTTGATCCAAATAAGGAATTCGTATCATCCCGACATATTGCAATCCCGGAAAAAATAGAGTGGAAAGGATTTGGAAATGACAAAATAGAAGGTTGGATTTTAAAACCGATTAATTTCAGCGAGAAAAAGAAATATCCTTTAATTGTGGAAATTCACGGTGGTCCCCATGCACAGTACGGGAACAGTTTCTTTCATGAATTTCAGGTGCTTGCCGCAAAGGGATATGTTGTGTTCTATTCCAATACACACGGCAGTACCGGGTACGGGGAAAAGTTTGCAAAGTCTCTTGTAAAAAGATGGGGTGAGCCCGACTCGGTCGATATATATAAAGTGATAGATATATTGAAAGATAAGCCCTATATCGACGAAAAGAGAATAGGATTAACGGGTGGAAGCTATGGAGGGTTTATGACAAACTGGCTTTTAGGTCATACCGATATTTTTAAAGCTGCGGTTACGCAGAGAAGTATATCCAATCTTGTTAGCTTTTTCGGCAGTTCGGATTTCGGATATCAATTTCGTAAGGAGTTCGGCGTCACATTTTGGGAAGATGTAAACTACTATTTAAAGTATTCCCCCATCTCTTACGTAAGGGAAATAAAAACACCTCTTTTAATAATACACAGTGAAAATGATTACAGGTGTCCCATTGAGCAGGCAGAACAACTTTACACTGCATTGAAAATGTTAAGAAGAAAAGTGAGGCTTGCGCGTTTCCCCGGCGAATCACACGGGTTATCCCGTATTGGAACACCTTCGAGACGAGTAAAACGCCTTGAATTGATAACCGGTTGGTTCTCAAAATATCTCTGATTTTTAACCGGCGAGGATATCTGTTGAGGTTTTTTTGAGACGGTTCTCGTTATTTTGCATAAATTTGTGATTATATGGGAAAAAAACGGAAGCAATAAAAAAGATAAAAAAATAACATCCGGAATTATAAGTTACGCTATATGGTAATTAATAATGTGATATTACTGTAATCTCCCATATAGACCTATAAATCGCATAGAATAAAATAAAATACCTCTTGACAAAGCGTTTTCACTGTTTTATAGTTTTAATGAAGGTAAACTAAAAGGAGGTATAATGAACAGACAAGAGTTAATTAAGGCTGTAGCTGCTGAGACTAATTTGAGCAACAAAAAGGTAAAAGAGGTAATAGACTCCATGCTGGATAATATTCAGAAAGCCGTATTAAAGAAAGACAAAGTAACATTTGTCGGTTTCGGAACATTCCAGGCAAAGTGGAGAAAACCCAGAACAGCTATTAACCCGAGAACAAAAGAGAAAATGAAAGTTAAGGGAAAATTTGTCCCTCACTTCAGCGCCGGATCACAGTTCAAAGTAAAAGCGGCAAAGATTAAGAAGTAGTTTTAACTTTGAGAAATTAAGGGAGAGTTTAAACTCTCCCTTTTTTATTGAATGTTTATTTTCTTTGTTTCACCCGAAAGAGATTTAATGAAGTAAACCCCCTTAGGTATGGAGTGAAGGGAAATTTCAGATACTCCCCTTCCCAATTTGGTAACGGGAGTCCCGTCGATTCCGTATATTGCCCCCTCTGTTTTCATTTGTATTTTGATTGCATTTTTTTGATAATATACATCTATGTCCGTGATATTGTTATTGGATCTGTTTTCTTCGACTCCCCCGTTTGAAAGAGTAAAAATGTCTCCGTAAATATCCCATTTCCCGTTATGTAATTCCTGGAAAACAACAGGGATTTTATAGAGTGTTCTATATCCGTTTATAACACACATGGAGGGATAATCACCGTTGTAATTTCCGGAATTCAAAATATATTTCTGGGAATTAACCCAGTTAGAAGCGTAAACCGTTCTAAAACTCC
>WFRF01000246.1 GCA_015486655.1 Caldifarciminota bacterium
ATGCAAATCGTTTTTGGCTTTTTTAATAAATTCTTCCGGTATTGCACTTAGATGTGTGTAGTTGTGATTAATAATAATGGCAGAGTCCCCTGTTACAACGGGTTTCTCCAATGAACATGATAAAAATAGCATGAGAAATGACAACAATATTGAAAACATTAATACAATTTTCCTCATTTTTTCCTCCTTTTATTATGTTTTATTATACAATGTGATGATACTATTGTAAAGCACTTTCCCATAGTAACTGGTATAGAGATATTTACCACTTTCATACATTGAAATTGATAGAAATATAAAATGAGAACACAGTAAACGTGATTGTTTACAATCGGTCATTCCTGACTTGATCCTGAATCTAATTACCTATTACTTCTTACTTCCCACTTCTGAGTTCTTACTTATAAATGAATTCCTCTCTACAGAGGGGTACTGCGTAGCAGGGGGGCTAAAGTAAGTGAGAAGTGGGAACTGAGAAGTAAGAAGTTAAATCGGAGGTGGTTAATATGTCCGTACCTATCTACTATACCATTGATTTCTCTCTTATAATATTATATCATCGATATATGAAGGGAACTCTTGTTAATGTATCTGCGGTGATGGTTGGGAGCATAATCGGCACATTGATAAGCATCAATATTCCCGAAAGATTCACTAAAATTATTTTTCAGATAATCGGCGTTTTTACCTTATATCTCGGAGTTAAAATGGCCCTTAAATCAGATCACATTCTTATAATGATTCTCAGTCTGATTTTAGGTGCAATTCTCGGTGAACTTATGGATATCGATAAGTTTATAAACAAATTTGGGGATTACATGAAACACCGGCTTAAAATAAAAAGCCCCGATTTTTCAGAAGGATTAATAACCTCTTTTCTCCTTTTCTGTATGGGGTCCATGACAATTCTCGGCGCAATTCAGGAGGGGTTAACCGGAAAAGCGGATATTTTTTACACAAAATCGGTCCTTGACGGCATTTCATCTATTATTCTCTCCTCCACTTTCGGTTTTGGTGTGTTTTTCTCTTCAATTCCCCTTTTTCTATACCAGGGGAGCCTGACTATTCTCGCATCTTCACTCAACAATTCTTTAACTACAATTGTGATTAACGATCTTACGGCAGTGGGAGGCATCATTTTAATTGCATTGGGTATCGATATAATGAAAATCAAGCGAATTAAAGTTGCAAATTTGTTGCCTGCGCTTGTTATAATAGTTTTTTTATCTTATTTCTTTGGAAAATAAACTTCATATCGGATTTCACTTGATTAATATATAAAATTGTGTTATTAAACTTGTGATTATGAAAAAACAATTAGCTGAACAGAGTATTCTATTTATCAGTATTCTAAAGTGGATTGTGTTATCAACAGCAGTGGGCGTGATTGTAGGGGCTTCTACGGCTTACTATTTAAAGATGTTGGCATACAGTATAAAATCACACAATTTCACATATTACTATCTATTTCTCCCCGTTGCTATGTTTTTAAGTGCTTTGGTAATAAAGTATTTTGCTCCGAATGCCGAAGGACACGGAACGGAGAAAGTTATCGAAGCCGTGCATAAACAATCCGGAAAGATTCGTTGGCAGGTAATACCCATTAAACTTATAGCCACTCTTTTCACCATTGCAGCAGGCGGTTCAGTGGGGAAAGAAGGACCGGCGGCACAAATCGGGGGAGGTATTTCATCTCTTTTTGCGGATCTGCTAAAATTTGATAAAAACGACCGGAAAAAATTTGTAATTTGCGGCATAAGTGCCGGATTTGCCGCTGTTTTCGGAACCCCAATTGCAGGTGCTATCTTCGGCGTCGAAGTTCTATTTATAGGATCAATCCTGTATGATGTCCTTCTTCCGTCATTCATTGCGGGTATAGTTGCATATCAAACATCCGTTGCAATGGGAATAAGATATTTTCACCATAATATAACCAATATACCGACATTCAGCTCCCAGCTGTTTTTTAAGGTTTTAATATTGGGAATTATTTTCGGATTGGTTTCTTTTGCCTTGATTGAAACATTAAAAGCAGCGGAGTATATAGCAAATAAAATAAAAATATGGAAACCCCTTAAGGGACTTATCGGCGGAATCGTGATTGTCCTTTTTACTGTGATTTTTCACTGGACAAGGTATCTCGGCTTGGGAATGAATGATATCCACTTCGCATTAAATGGTATGGCATCTAACTGGTATGACCCTTTTCTTAAAATCATATATACCAGTATAACATTGGGATTCGGCGGAAGCGGTGGTATTGTTACCCCTATTTTTTACATTGGAGCCACCTCCGGAGCATCTCTAAGCCACCTGTTCAATATTAATGTTGATATTCTCGCTGCAATAGGAATGGTAAGCCTCCTCTCCGGGGCCGCCAATACCCCCATAGCGGCAAGTATTATGGCTGTAGAGTTATTCGGTCCTGCTCTCGCACCGTACGCTGCAATTGCAGGCATAGTAACTTATATCATGACAGGACACAGGAGTGTTTATCCCTCTCAAATTTTGGCAATAAAGAAGTCCGAATCTATTGAGGTTGAAATAGGAAAGGAAATTATCGACACAAAAATCGATTCCAATGTGAAAAATACGAACAAATTCCTCTTGGAAGGGGGAGATATTATAAATAAAATTAAGAAGAAAAGAAAAGGGAAGAAGAAAAAGTAACAATTTTCTTTGACTAATTTCTTAAATTACAGATATTTTTTCATTTAAAGCATTTTTTAGCTCATCAAGATGGTATTTTAACAACTTTATCATCTTATAATATGCTTCAATGCCAAATTTATATGGATCGGGGATTAATTCTCCCCTCATTTCCGAAGAAAAATCGCTTATTAGATGAATTCTTGAGCGGAATCCCATTATATCATATATATCCGCTCTCACCATATTGTCAGTGGCAAAAATCATGTCCGCCCATAATATATCCTCCCTACTTAAAGGCTTGGATGGATGATGCGTTACATCAACGCCTATTGATTTTGCAACATCTATGGCTTCTTTCGTGGGAAAAACTCCTTCCTTTGCCCTGACACCTGCGGATCTAA
>WFRF01000247.1 GCA_015486655.1 Caldifarciminota bacterium
CTTGCCTTGAGCCTTTCCCAATCCTTTATACGTTTTTCAATAAGTTCAAATTTTCTTGTTTGAACGGCAAAGTAATTTTGTGCAAAAGCGATTTCCTCTTTTCGTGGGTCGCCATTTTGTGCTATTAAATAACAAGCGTATCTTGTCAGAATGATATCATTTATTTCTCTTTGCGTTCCAGAACCGATTGTGACCATTTTCCCGACGCCGGCAAAATGGTCAGAAATGTTATTTACGCTGGCTTCACAAGAAGTTTTAGCTTTATTAATGACTTTTAAAAAATTATCCCATTTAGTATAACCAAGTAGATGCTGTAAATCTCGTGCATACCAAAATTCAATGCCATTCTCCGTCATATATGAATGATTTTCAAATGTATTCGTCAACGATTTTATCACTTCTTTTTTCATATTAATAAAATAACTCCTTTTTGGATTTAAAATTAAATTTTTCTTTTACTCTCTTTTTGAACCGTTGCATATTTTGCAACAGTTGAAGCTTTGTCTAATTCCACCCCGTTGAAAATATTACTTATATGTCTGGATATTACAGATTTATCTCTTTCAAAAAGAGTGGATATTTGATTTAGGCTAAGCCAAACGGTTTCCTTCTGTAATTTTACTTCAATGGAAGTTTTTCCGTCGGGTGTTCTGTATATTCTAATTTCGGAGTTTTTCATTTATCAAAACCCTACTCTTTATATTTATAACGTCTGTGGATTTTTATTTGTCATTTTCTCATTCATATACCCCCCAAAAGAGATTATCTTAACCTATATCACACATATTATTATATTATCACAAAAAAGGATATTGTCAAATATTCATTTAATTTTTCAAGTAGATAGGTATGAACATATTAACCGCCTATACGACTCCGTAGGCAATTGAGAGCAATGAAGTAGGATATGAGAGATTAAAGAATAGGATAATTACCTACTTTAACTTCTCACTCCTCACTTCTTGGTTCTTACTTCCTACTTCTAACTTGCGACGTAGTCGCAGTGTTGTCATGTTGAACTTGATTCAGCATCAAAGTTAGATTCCGGAGTCAAGTTCAGAATGACCGCTCGTATTTCTACACTTACCTTTATATTCTAAGAAGCAGACATTTTCATTTTGTTTAAAAGTGTCATTAAATCTATTCCTTATCACTGACTCTTGTGTCCCATATGTTGAACCATGACCACCTGTGGCACTTGGGGCAGCGGATGTATCTCTTCTTGCCCCATCTTATGCTTGTAAACGAGGCAAAAGGTATCCACCTATACTCAAATTCATAACCGCATTTGGGACATTTTAATTTGCTTCTCACACTTTTCTCCTTTTCTATTTATACTACAAATCAGAATTTGATTTTATTCAAAATAGTTTAAATTATTGTGTGGTAAGTCAAATGTTAAGATTTCTCATCTTTACTTTCACCGAGGAATTTGCGAATTTTCGGTCCCAAGGCGTAAATGAGAAACATTATATACAATACCTGCAAAATCGGTTTAAATGATAATGCAAACACTGTCATGCTGCCAAACATTGTTGCAGCCAATGCCAGTGAGATTGCTTGAGAACTTGCCGTAGCTCCCAGTATTAAAATCATGCCCCCTGCATAGCCCAAGCGAAATAGCTTAGCCGTCAGAACGGATAAAAAGGTTTGCACTATGTAATAGATGAATAATCCCGCTGCGACCTGAATGAATACACTCGGATGTCGAATAACCACCGTAGCGACTTTGGCAACCGAAAAAAAGATTATAAGTAAGATACCTATGGCTGAAACACCGGGAAAATATTTTTTTATTTTCATAAAATAAGGCATTCCCTTTTGTCGAATTATTTCCCTTCTCGTAAAATATCCGAAAATTAGAGGTATCAATATGTATATTAGGAGGCTTTGCATCAATTTCCCAGTGTTGATCGGTATAATCGGACCACCGTTGATTTTAACAAGCAAAGGGGACAAAAAGGGAATGAGCAGTAATCCTGCAACAGCAATTACCAATGCATTCTCGACGCTTGCGTCGGCTATTCCACTCCAGCCGATTAACATATTGGAACAAGGGATAGCCCCCACCAATATTATTCCAAGTGCAAGTTGCGGATTATTTGCAAATACGGTGCGGGATAAAATAAAAGCAGTTCCCGATGCCACGAAAAAAGCAAAGAGGAGCGTAAGAAAAATCAGCTTATAATTTCGACCTGCTTTCTTGACCTTCTCAATCATCATTCCGGTAAGCATTGGATACAACATTATGAAAACCGCTATAAGAGAAATCGCTTTTATGTTTATATTACGAATATCAAACATTGTGCCGACAAATAATGCTATAACAAAATCAACCGCAACATATATATACAGTCTTTTTTTTAGGTTTAATAAGATAGTGCCCATTCTGTGATTTCCCTCCGTGTTAAATATTTTGTAAATTACCGCTTGCAATCTGAATATTCATTTTCTTATATCAATAATAACAAAAAACGATAGAAAGTCAAACAACACAAAAGATTAGATATGTTTAGACATATTAAGCGACTTCGTCGCAATTTTCAAGTGAGAAGTAACGGGACTACGTCCCAAGTAAGAACTATGAACTAAGAAGTAAGAGATTAAAGAATAGGATAATCACTTCCAATTTAACTTCTAAGTTCTTTGTTCCCTCTTTTCGCCTCTTAGTTCTCAGTTCCCACTTCTCTCTTATATTTAAACACCCCCCTGCTACGCAGTACCCCTCTTGTAGAGGGGAATTCACTGATGTATCCTTGAAGCAAGTTCAAAGGGCTAATGAGATCCTGAAACAAGTTCAGAATGACAAATCAGGAAACTGGGAACCGGGAAGTAAAATGCAAAAGCATAAGATTTTATGCCTCTTTGGAGGTTCTCTTGTCCGTGTACTTAAGTTTTTTTTAAATATAAATGTAAATTATACTTGACATTTTGTAAACTATAGTATATATTATGTCAAATGCAAAGGAGTGAAATATGAAACTAAGAAACAGGTTAAAAGAATGGAGGGCAAAGAGAAGCGTAACGCAGGATGATCTTGCCAAAGCTATCGAGATGAGTCGACAATCAATAAATGCGATAGAAAACGGCAAGTTTATTCCTTCGGTCTTGAATGCACTGAAGATGGCGGATTTTTTTCAAACAAGTGTGGAGGATCTATTTTATTTGGAAAAGTTTTCAAAGGAGGTAAAATGAAGAATTTCAGGGAAAATCTAATGGCAAGATTTGTAACGGAACTTATAATCGGAATTATTACGTTCATCGGGATTTTACTTATGGGAGATAAGGGGACTGTTCTTTTTTCACTTATTGCGTTGCTCGTTATATTCAGAAAAAATAAAATGGATGAGCGGGAGTATCAGCTGTTTTATAAAGCGGGACATTTCACCGCTTTCGGTGTGTATCTGGCCATGTTCTTTATTTATTACTTTCTCCCTAATATAAATTGGTTTTTTGCCTTAGCATCGGTCTTCCTCTTTTTCCACGGTTTGTCCGGATCTATTATATTTGCAAGGGAATAATTTCATAAATAAAGGGGGCATGTTTAAAGTGCCCCCATTTTAAATTATACAAATGGTAAGAGGTAAAGGCATATTAAACACTTTTGTACATTGAAATTGATAGA
>WFRF01000248.1 GCA_015486655.1 Caldifarciminota bacterium
CGTATGTATTTAATACGGAAAGAACAGAATCTCTGAATAATGTGGAAAGAATACAATTTAGAGTGGAAAACGGTGAGACGGAAGATGTTATACATGATATATATTCCGAGATAATTTATCTGATCTATGTCAGGGAATATGTCATTAGAGACATTTTTGTAAGGTTTGATGAGGGAGTTGAAGTGGTTTTGGATATGATAAAACCACGCCGTTTTGTGGATTATGTAAGGGGAGAAATAAAGGCAATAACATATCATAACCTTAAAGTTACAGAAGATAAAAACGAAGTCGTGCTTGATATGACATTTGACGTATAATTTTGAATTGTATTCTTCTTAATATTCCTTTTTATTCGGATTATCAAAATTAATAAGTTGACCTTGCAATCCTTTTTTGATAGCATAAATAAAAAGGAGGAAAAATGAAAAAGTTAGTTTATTTAATGCTGTTTGTTCTTTTATTTTTGGTTTTCAGACCGTTAATTGCAGAATATCAATTACAATGGAGTAATACAATTAATAAATCAAGTACGGATCAAGCCCAAGGTATTACCGTGGATAATAAAGGATATATATATGTTACGGGATACATCAGTTCTGCGGATTGTTACACTGTAAAGTATGATTCCGGCGGAAGCATTGTCGATGAATATGTTTTTTCTATCGGACCAGATAATTATGGTTTCGGTATTACTGCCGATAATCGTGACAACATATATGTTGCCGGTAGCCATTACACCACTAGTGATGGGGATTTTCTGACCATAAAATATGATTCTACGGGGAACCTTATTTGGTTTGATACGCTTTATACGGGAAATGACGGCGGAGCCAGGGCTGTAGCCGCAGATTTTATGGGGAATGTTTATATAACGGGCTTTTTAAATATTAATTCTAATCACGATTTTTTGACAGCTAAATATGATTCTCTCGGAAATATTATATGGATGGATACATTAAATAACGGGGGGGATAATAAAGGAACAGGTATAACGGTGGCTCCTGATGGGAATATCTATGTCGCAGGATATTCTTATATTGACTCAAGTTATGATTTTATAACAATTAAGTATAATTCTTCTAAAAACATTGCATGGATAGATACCCTGGATAATGGATTAAACGATGCGGCTTTCGGTATAGCATTGGACGGTTCAGGAGATATATATGTTACCGGATACACTTTTAATGGCAGTAACTACGATTATATTACGGTTAAGTATGATACTCTCGGAAATATAATTTGGACCGATACGCTAGATAATGGTAATGATGATATTGCCTTTGGTATAGCGGTTGATAACAGTAATAGCGTTTATGTAACTGGGTATTCTTATATTGATACATCCGAATGTTTTTTAACAGTTAAATATGACTCTTTAGGTAACATTGTTTGGGCAGATACGTTTGATAACGGAGAAGATGATAGAGCATATGGTGTTGCAGTATACCATGACAACATTTATGTTACGGGATATTCGTTAAACGGATCCGATTACGATTATCTAACGGTCAGATATAAAGATATAAAGAGGGATGTAGGTGTATTAGATATATATTCGCCCAATTCGGGTTTTATATCTCCGGGGAATCAAAAAATAAAAGTAGATGTTAAAAATTACGGGAATACCACTGAAAGTTTTGAATTATATGTTGAAGTTGCGGATACGACAAACGATTGGACAACAATTTTTAAAGATAGTTTCTTTGTTTCAGATGTACAGCCGCATAACGGATATTTGATATCTTTTCCCGATTCATGTGATTATCAACCCAATGCTGTATATTTAACCAGGGCATATGTAAGTCTACCCGATACAAATGCAGCGAATGATACTGCCGAAATATATTCTTCAACAATGCACTATCCTATTATGTTTGTTGAAGATGCCGAAAGTTACGGAGCACCGTATCATCCCGATTCCACATGGTATGTGCCTCTCATCAATTTAGTTGGTAGCGACAGCGTATATTGGTATCTGACAACGGACGAAAACCAGGACGGTCCTGATTTGGCAGCTATGGAACATGCCGATCTTGTTATATGGAACACGTACGATGATTATGATGCTCCCTGTTTTACCGATAATGATACGACAAACATAAATGATTACATAAATGAAGGAGGTAAAGTTTGGCTAATAGGGCAGGATCTTGTATTGTCACTGACAAAGAATAAATCCGAAAAGAGAAACAGATTAGAGAGAACAATATTCTCGTGGTTAGACAAATTCGGTGTGGATTCAGTAATAGAGGACTATTTAGAGGATACGGTAATGACGATACAGGGAACAGGACAGGTTGCAGGTGATCCGATATCCGTACACTCGGATTTTAACACTATTTATGACGGCAATCTCTATCCGGATATAATATATCCCGATACATCCGCCCAAGCGGTGCTTATCGACCCCGACTCATCTGTAACAATAGGTATAATAACGAATGATTCCAAAAAGGCATTCTGGACGGCAGACGGAAGAGGAGCGGATCTCACACCCGGAGGCGATTGGGAAACATTGATAGATAAAATGCTGTCTCTTTTCGGTATAACACACCAAGGCATAAACGAGAAAGCGGTGATAGAAATCAAATCCGATAAAACGAGTTTGGTTGTAAAGAGGACGGTCAATACTATGATGGACTTTTCATATAGAGGCAACAGAAAGGCAGAAATACTCGTGAGCGACATAAATGGCAGAATCGTGAAGAGATTTGTCAATGTAAATCCCGGAAGCAGATTAAGAATAGAAAGCAACACACTAACGGCAGGTATATACTTTATAACTGTAAAGGGGACCGATGTAAGATCCAAGGTTACGGTTATAAAGTAACATATTTTGTTTCGATAAAATATAGGGGCAGGCAATTGAGTCTGCCTCTATATTTATTTAGTGGTTTATTATTGTGATTTAAAGTAGCCTGTTCATTATTATCAGGTAAGTAGTATAAATATATTTACCACTTTTGTATAATGAAATTGATAGATATAGCATGAGAGCACTGTAAATTGAATTGTTTACAATCGTCATTCCGGACTTGATCCGGAATCTCACCCGGACCCTGAAATAAATTCAGGGTGACATCATAAATTCCTCTCAGTCCAAAACCCCTCAGTCCGGTAAAACCGGACAGCTCCCCTAAAAGAGGAGCAGCTATTTTTAGAAATAATCATAGACTGAGAACTAAGAAATTATATCAGGAGTAGTTGTCTCATATTTCATCTATCTCTTACTTCTTATTTCTTGACATTACAATTTAAGTTTGTTATTGTTTATAAAAGAGTTTTTATGAATATTTTTGAGTTTTATAACAATCTGTCAGGGAAAAGATATAGTGGTATTAATGTTATTTTATATAAAGATAATATTGATCGTAAAAAATTTGAGGAGATTTTAAAAGTAAGGTATCTGAAGGGCTGTTCACTTGAATTCAATTATTTTGTGTTTGATTTGGAAGAAAAATTTGAGATTTCATCTATTTCCTCTTCTTTACAGGCATATTCTTTCGGATGTGACAGAAACGTAATTGTGATTTATTCGTTTGAGAGTTTAAATGCCAAAGATCGAGATTTATTGATTTCATCCCTTGAAAAAAGTGATAATGCTGATATTTTTATTTTTTCAAGGGAGAAATATAAAAGTTTGAGTAAATTTAATATTATTGAAATCAAAGCAATAAGCAAGCGTCCCTCCGACATTGTTGTGTTAGTTAATGAAATGTGCAAAAAACACGGTATAAGGCTTTCCCCGAAAAATATGAAGTTAATAGTGCAATTATACGGTAATGACATAGATAAAATTGACAGGGTTTTGGAACAGTTGGAATTAATCGGAGATCAAATTAAGGATAAACCGGATCTCTTTTTAAAAGTCGTTGGAGAAGGTTCCCAAATCTCTTTTTATAAATTAAGTAAATCTTTTTTGGATAAAGATGACAACGGAATGAAAGAAAACATAGATAATTTGTTGAATTGGGGAGTTCATCCCGTTCTGTTTTTGTCAATGTTTAAAAGTATGCTTTTGAAGATTGTTGCAGTGTATGAGGGAGAAAGTTTACGCGGAGATTATTTGAAAGAAAAATATGAGAAAATTGCAAGAGAATTGGATGATAAAAAAGTTAAAAAACTATTTGATTTATTTTATAATATGGAGTATAAATTAAGAGTGATAGGAATAGATAGAGATGTAATTGATTTTTACACTCATGAGCTTTTAAAAGCCATTTAGGAGGGCATTTATGGATAAATTGTTAAATCTTCAAAAGGCTTGTGAAAAAGATAAGAAGGATATTTTAGATATAGAAAGAAAAATATCAAAGATTGAAAAGAAAAAATCTGATGTTGATAAAGAAGTATTTAATAAGATTTACGGCGAATATCAGACAAAACTGAAAACCGCTAAAGAGAAATATAAAAGTGATTCCGCCGAACTTGAAAAAGAAAAGACAGCTCTTTCCCAAAAATTGAAGAGTGATGAGCAAGAGAGTAAAAAACTCAAAAAAGATATCGATGAAATCGAATTGAGATATCTCGCCGAAGAATTCGGAGAAGATGAATATAAAAAGCGGATAGGAGATAAAAAGGAGAAATATGAGTCACTTCTAAAGGAGATAGAAAAGATAAATTCCGTTCTTGGAGGAGAATCTGTTCCCATTGAAAATATCGAAGAACCCGTTTCCGAAACTGTAGAGAGTGTGGAGGAAGAACATAGGGAGGAGAAAGCACCCAAACCTGAACCGGAGGAGGAACCCGCACCCGTTGCAGAGAAGACTCCCGAGGAAGAAACAAAAAGTGAAACGGAAGTTACTATTCCAGAAACACCAAAAGAGACTGAAGAGAAAGGTGCTGAAGAGGCCATGATTGAAAATTTGCAAGCAAATCTTGATGAAACACTGGAAGATATTTTCGGAACAAACCTTGAAGAGACTCCCGAAGAATCCCCTGAAGAACCTGCCGAAGAGACTCCTCAACAAGTTTCTGAAAAACCGGCTGTTCAAGAGGCAAAGGAAGAAAATATCCCGGAAAAAGAGGAAGAGGGTAAAGAAGACTCCGAAGAATCATTTGAGAATTTCTTTAATGAAAATGAAGTCGGTGAACTCATAGATGAATTGAAAGGTGTAGCAGAAGAAGAACCAAAGAAACCCGAGAAAAAGAACGAAACAAAAAAAGAGAAAGAAGGGACTGAAGAAAATAAAGGGGAAAATAAAGATACGGGATTTATAGAACACGATACCGTTATTACCGTAAATCCTGATGAGAACCCGGAAGACAAATATATAATTTGTCCGAAATGCGGACATAAAAATAAACCTGACAGTTGGTTCTGTGAAGAATGTGGTGCTGATTTAATGCAGTAATCATAATATAATGAAAAAAGAAAATGTCCTTTTTTTTACAAACAAAAATAATGCTTTGAATTATCTTTTGCCTAATTTGAAAAGTAAATTTGCCAGAGTGGTTTTGCCGTCTGTGATAGGGGAAAATGAAAATAAGATATTTGCAAATTACTTTACGGAATTAGATTATTACGGTTATAGAGGTTATTTGCCGGATTATGATCAAATATCGGATTTAATAAACAATGATTCGCTTTTATACTTGAAAGATCTGTATGATTGTAATAAGGAGGAAGAGAAAAAATTAACTGGAAAAGCAGGTTTGGTAATAAAAGATAATTATTATATAATTGATAAATATATAAAAAACGATTACTACAATGTAATCCAAATAGGTGAAGTAAATTTTTTTTACAGAGAGCCGCTTGGAGTTTATGTAAACAGTAAAAATAATTTAAAACCTTACGGATATGCAGAACTTTCAAGAACAAAGTACAGTTTTTTGTTTCATTTCGGAGTGAGTCTTTATAATATTTTAAGGCATAACAATGGCCTATTGGATTTAATCGACGAACATATAGAACTAATAGAGAAATCAAATACGCCCAGATTACCACAATTTATTGAGAGAAAAATACTAAATACGGATTTGCACACCGTTTCCGATGATTTCAGAAATATGTGGAAAAGGTTGTCTGAAGGGATAGAAAATCCTCACTTCAAAGTACTTTTCTGTGAAAAGCATATTTATTTATCATTAATTTTATATGTAAGAGATAAAAGTGACCTTATGAATTATCTGGCGGAAAATGGAATAAAGTCGTTAGAATATTTACATAATGATTTACCTTTGAATGAAGAGGGTAAGATTTTTAATGATTCGTTGATTTTTATCAGTTTAGCTTATTTTTTAAGGGACGATAAAAAAATTGACAGATTAATAGATATTTTAAACAGGTGGTGATGACGAAAAGAGCAATTATTCTGATTTCCGGGAGAGGTTCCAATCTTTTGGCGATAATAAAAGCAGTTAAAGAAGGTTATTTAAAAGATTTGGAGATAATCAAGGTTATCAGCGATAACCCGGAAGCTCCCGGGATAGAAAAGGCAAAAGCCGAGGGCTATGATGCCACTTATGTCTCTCCGGGGGCAAAAAAGGCGAGGTTTGATGAAGAGGGTTTGAAAAGATATGTTGGAATAATAAGGGAATCCGGAGCAAATTACATATTTCTTGCCGGGTTTATGAGAATATTAGACGAAAAAATTATAAACTCGGTCGATGCCGTTCTGAATATACATCCAAGTCTATTACCGTCTTTTAAGGGGTTAAATGCACAGAAACAGGCAATAGAGTATGGAGTCAAGGTTTCAGGGTGTACTGTTCACTTTGTTGATGCGGGGGTTGATACGGGGCCTATTATAATTCAAAGAACAGTGCCTGTGTATGCAGATGATACCGAAGAGTCACTTGCGGAAAGAATTCTTGCAGAAGAGCACAAAGCTTATCCCTATGCAATAAAAAAGCTAATCGAGGACAAACTTGAGATACATGGAAGAATCGTGAAGATTAAGGAATGAATAACTTTAAAAACAGTATTATTTTAACCGCTGCTTCAGCAGTACTGCTTGCATTTTGTTTTTTCCCCTTACCTTTGTTATATAAAATAATTGTTCCTTATCTCATATTTATCCCGATGTTTTACATATTTAAAAAGCGGAACTCATTAAAAAAATTTTTTACGATAGGATTTGTGTTCGGTTCCGTTATGTTTGCCATTCTTTTGTATTGGATGTTTATATTGAAAATAGAAGATGTTAACCCCTGGTTGATTCGCCTGGGAGCATTTTTACTTGTTATGTTTATAGGTATCCAATATGGAATAGGATTTCTGATTTTCGGTTGGATTAAGAAAAAATACAATGTAGTTTGGCCATTTATTGCTGTATTTCCGCTTATCGAATTCTGGAGAGGGCTCGGACCTTCTTTCGGGTTTCAGTGGGGTATTATACCTCTGACACAATCATACTTTCCTTATGTTATTCAATATGCCGATTTAATAGGGGTATACGGTATTACTACAGTCATTATAGCCGTAAATTATCTGCTGTTTAAATATATTTCGACAAAGAAGATAAAATATACGATTTATTTGATTGTGATTATAATAACCGTAGTAGTTTACGGAATGTTCAGTTTACATAATTACAAAGGGTATAAATCCATTAAAATAGGTATTGTGCAACCGAATGTTGCACCTTATATAAAACACCGTGCCGACTTTATAAATGAAAGATTTGAAAGGCTCGAAAATATGTCAAAAGAGCTGGCCGATTCCGAAGTAAATATGATTGTTTGGCCTGAAACGGCAAGCCCTGTTTATCTTAATTACAGGAAAGACCTTCTTAGAAGAATACAGAATTTTGTAGATTCGATTAATATACCCATTCTTACGGGGACACCCATAGTGGATTTTGAGCATAAGGGACCTGTTAAGTACTATAACGGGGCAATGCTGCTGCTTCCTCGGGACAGTGTGGAGATTTACAGGAAGATTCTTCCCGTGCCTTTTGTTGAGAGAATGCCATATGCGGACAAATTTAGTTTTATGAAAAAAATTGATTTAGGTGAAGGCGATTATTCGGTAGGACAAGAATATACAGTGTTTTCGGCAGATAACATAAAATTCTCCGTAATTATTTGTTTCGAATCTATGTTTGAAATCTTATCGAGGGAATTTACAAAAAGAGGAGCGGAGTTTTTGGTAAATATAACGGAAGATGCGTGGTTTGGGAAAACATCTTTCTCATATATGCACAATTCGTTTTTACCCATAAGAGCAATAGAAAACAGAAGAACAATTGTAAGATGTGCCAATACCGGTATTTCCGGA
>WFRF01000249.1 GCA_015486655.1 Caldifarciminota bacterium
AAACTACAGTATGGACAAAGGGTTACTCTCCGCTTCGGCATTGTATAATGAAAACGAATTTATAAATTCACCTCGCAGTTTCGTTGTTAACAGGAAACACCATATCAATGCAATGGTCTATTCGGATTTAAACAATCTTTCTTTACAATTAACCGGAGAGTACTTTAAAGCCGACTCATTGCTGATTCCCGTATATACGACTTCATACTTATCTGCGATTATAAACAATGTTCAGTACTACAAATTAGCATTAGTATCACTTTACACTTTCCCCTCTATGAATGTAGGGACATCTGTCTCTTATTCGGGCATGAATTCCAATCAGTATCCTTTTGAGCCGGATCATTACCCCCTTAACCTGAATTTTTTTCTAAAACTGAAAATTGTCTGTTCTACAATTATGAAGACCAAATTTTCGATTGGTTTATTTAACAAAAACTCAGCCGGTTTACCATACCCTAACGCTTACGGTCTTGACATAGGGATTACCAAATCCGTAAATAAAAACATTCATCTTGATTTTTCTGCAAATAATCTGTTAAATTCATTCTATGATTTCAATAACATAGTCCCTTATAAAGGGAGAAATTTTAAATTGTCATTGATATTCAAAATATAGGAGGAGATTTATGAATCTACTTACACTAACATTAAAAAGCGGTGTTGTCGGTTATCTTATAATCCTTTTATCCGTTATCGCTTTGGCTATAATAATAGAAAGGTTTCTCTATTATCGAAAATATAGAATTCTCGGTGATGAGTTCATGAACATGTTCGAAAAACAAATAGGCGAAGGGAACCTCAATCTCCTCGAGGAATTATGCAGAAGCTATTCATCTACCCCCGAAGGAAGAATTGCTCTTTTCGGAATCAAAAATATTAACAATACAAAGGGGGTCATAAAAGAAGTTATGACAACAAATGCCAGTGACGAAATAAAGAATTTCGAAAAGGGATTTGACTGGCTTTCCACCATAGCCTCAGCCGCACCGCTTTTGGGATTCCTTGGCACCGTAACCGGTATGATTCAGGCATTTATGAAAATTCAACAACTCGGAGGCACCGTCAATGCTTCGGATTTAGCCGGAGGCATATGGGAAGCTCTTTTAACAACCGCTCTGGGTTTAACGGTAGGCTTGATTACATTGTTTTTTTATAATATACTTATTTCAAAGCTTGAACGAAAAATATCTAATTTTAATCATGTGATCGCAATGTTCTTAACTTTTAAAGAAAAAGAAGAGGAATAGTATGCCCATCAAATCAAACTATTCCAGAAAACCTTCGATTTCCCCTATTTCAATAGCCGACATAGTGCTGTTATTGCTCATATTTTTCCTGTTAACCTCAACTTATGTTGCTCAAACGGGAATCAAAGTTAAACTCCCTCGTTCAAGCACAAAACAGGTTTTAAATGAGAAAAACGTATTTCTTACAATCACTCTGGACGGCGAAATATATGTCAATGACAAAAGAACAACCGTTGAAAATATCGTAAACGACTTGAAAACCGCACTTTCAATGACAACCGAACGGGGAGTGATAATACGCGCGGATCAGGTTATGCAATTGGGGAAAATCGTTGAAATAATGGATTATGCAAAAGAAGCGGGTGCCGAAAAATTGCTTATAGCAACAAAGCATATCCCGAATGTTGAAGAAAAATGAACAAAGCTTTAACAATTTCGATATTAATACATCTTGTAATATTTCTAATCCTGTGGAAAATCGCCGTTAACCTGACAACAACGGTGAAACAGGAAAAGATGTTTGAGGTAAGCATGGTAACTGCGGATGAGTACAACAATTTGATGACTAAATCCGGTTATACCACCGTAAACAAAAATATGGATTTACCGGAATCCAAAATTACATCCGAGGATGTCATTCGGGAAGACGAAATGGAATCTACGGAATTATCCGATGTAAAACGCGAAGTTATTCCTACCAACATACTTGAGCCGCAAAAAACAAATGCAATTCTTCCCGGTATTGGTAAGGAACTTACAACTATTTCAAACAACACCGGCAGTGAAAATAATTTCTACAAGTTGTCCGGGATAGTCACCACAAGAAGAATTACAATTAAATATCTTCCGAAATATCCAAAAGGATACCACATCAATACCGATGTTGTTTTAAATATTTCAGTTGATGAAAAGGGAAACATAATATCCGCCACTGTTGCCAAAAAGGGTGGTGCTCCCTTCGACGAGATTTCAATAAAAGCAGCTGAAAAGTGGAAGTTCGAGCCTCTTCCCTCTTCAGGTATTCAAAAGGGTAAATTAACCTTTTTCTATAGGTTGAAATAATGAGAAAGTTATTCTTTGTATTGCTGCTTCTGCCTGTTTTCTCCTTCGGATTAACACTGAATTACGCTAAAAGTGCTACGGGTAAAGATATTTCAGGGAATAACCAAATCTCATACACAAACGAATCCATAAAAACACCCCTGATTTTAACCGTTACCGATTCATCCGGCAAACCTCTAAGCGGTATCCCCGTTAAGTTTGCATTTTCATCGGGTCCCGAAATAATATCCTTGCCCGATACTACCATATACAGCGATAATTTCGGCAATGTAAAAATCAAATTCAAACTGCCCACTTCTCAAGGGAAGTATATTGTTACAGCTTACACAAATTATAACGGAAACACATCTTATCTTGACTTTACATTGAACTCCGTAAGAAAAGGATGGCTGATTATTCTCATTATAAAAGTGCTGGGCGGATTCGCACTGTTCTTATTCGGGCTCAAATTCAGCGCAAACGGGTTGAAACGGTATGCAGGTGAAAAGTTAAAAAATTTCCTTTGGGAATATACATCAAATCCCATAAAAGCTTACGTTGCAGGAATTATTCTCACATTCCTCCTACAGTCCAGTACCGCTCTATCCGTCATGCTGGTGAGTCTTACAAATGCGGGGCTGATTTCATTCTTTCAGAGTATTGCCGTTCTGCTTGGTGCGGCTTTGGGAACCACATTAACGGTACAACTTATTGCATTTAACATATATGATTATGCGCTGCTTATCGTGATAATAGGCTTTATAATAATGAACATGAAAGGTAGAATCCACTATATCGGAAGAGGTATTTTCGGATTCGGCGTTATATTCTTCGCCATAAGTATAATGGCGGGAACAATTTACCCCATTAAAAATATGCCCTGGTTTACAAACATGTTTCTATCCTTAAAAAACCAATGGATATGGCTGTTTCTGATTAGTTTTATTATCACCGCCCTGGTTCATTCAAGCGCCTTAACCATAGGTATAGCTATTCTTTTGGCAATGGAAAACATTATACCGGTAACTTCCGCTTTCATTATAGTCCTCGGTGCAAATCTTGGGACAAGCTCCACAGCTCTTTTGGCAAGCATACCCGCTGATGTGGATTCGAGAAGAACCGCCGTCTCGAATTTTCTCTTTAAGTTGATTATGGTGGTAATTGTATATTTCACACTCAATAAATTTATCTACTTAACCGCTATTTTTTCAAAAAATCCCGCACGTGAAATTGCAAATTTTCATACAATGATAAATTTAGTCTTTACGGTTATATTCCTGATTTTCACAAAACCATACGCTAAATTGATCATGTTTTTAATCAGATCCAATAAGGCGAAACCCGAACTGGAAGCAAAATACTTAGATGAAAAAATTATAGACACACCTGAAATCGCAATAGGCAATTCTCAGAGAGAAATAATAAGAGTCGGCGACATAATAGGGAAGATGCTTGAAGGCTCCATAGAGGTGTTAAAATCATACAATAACGAACTCAGAAAAACAGTCACTGACAAAGATGATGTTGTGGATAATCTCGTAGTCAAAATCACCCGTTACATTACGGCAATAACGAGAAACGAAACATCCGAGAATATATCCAACAGAGGTATTACATTGTTGTATATCGTAGATGAATTTGAAAACATCGGCGATATAATTAGCAAAACAATTATGGATGAGATGAACAAACTGATAAAGGGTAACCTTTCACTGTCCGAAGAAGGTAAAAAAGATTTAATAGATTTCTTCAAATTTGTTCTCAAAACGCATTCCCTGGCAATGAATTCCATAATAACATGGGATATTAACCTTGTGAACGAACTCATCGCACGAAGGGAACTCGGAGTACAGAAACTCAATTACTACCATAAAAAACATCTTGAGCGTATAAGTGAAGATATTAAAC
>WFRF01000250.1 GCA_015486655.1 Caldifarciminota bacterium
CCTCTGGATTATAAAATACTAAAGTCCTATAAAGGACAATTTACTGATATTTTTGATTGGGGGTGGAAAATAATTGCTCCCATAAGCAAACTGATTCTTAACATAATGCTGTTTATACAGGGGATTGTCCATAACTACGGTATAACAATAATAATTCTTGCGGTATTTCTTTTCTTGATATTTTTCCCGCTTACTTTATCCAGTTTCAGATCGGCAAGAAAAATGCAAGAGCTGCAACCGGCGTTAAATGCCTTAAAGGAAAAATATAAGAAAGACGCTCAAAAGTTAAACCAGGCAACCATGGAATTGTATAAGAAAAACGGAGTCAATCCTTTTTCCGGATGTCTCCCCATTTTACTTCAGACTCCGATCTTTTTTGCCTTGTACCAAGTATTGAGAAGTACAATTGAGTTGAAAAGTGTTCCGTTTCTATGGATGAAAGATCTTACCGCTGCGGATCCGTACTACATACTACCGATTTTAATGGGAATTTCAATGTTTATACAGCAAAAATTCTCCAATCCCGATCCCAAACAAAAATATATGACCTATTTTATGCCCATTTTCATGGTATTTATTTTCCTCAGTTTTCCTGCGGGACTTACATTATACTGGTTTATTTATAATCTTCTTTCGCTCCTTCAACTTTACATCATACATTTAGAGGTTATTAATGAAAAAAAGAGCAATTCAGACAAATCCGAATAAAGTTCAGGACAGAACAGTCATTTTGGATGACAATAATATAGAAGAAGCAGTTGAAAAGGTATTAAAAGAATTAAAAATAAAACGTTCACGAGCGGACGTTACCGTAACGGAACATCCAATCAGACGTTTTCTTTTTTTTAAGAAGATAAACAAGCATATTGAGATAAAACAGAAGGGTGAAAAGGAATTTTTAATCGGTGCTCTCGAAAAATTCCTGAATGCGCTTGATATAAAATACAAAGCAATTGAGTATGACAGAAAAAAGGGAGTAATCTTACTTTCGGTCATTTCTCCCGTTCCAAAAAGCAAACTTATCGGCAAGCAGGGTAGGGCTATCAATGCCATTGAGTATCTTTTAAATAAAATTGCTTTGAGTAACAACATCAGGGTTAAAATCATAATTTCCCTGAAAGCTTAGAGATGTCCTCGGTTAAAATAAAGGATACAATTTGCGCAATTACAACCCCCATAGGAATCGGGGCAATTGCGGGGATAAGAATTTCCGGTAAAAATACTCTACATATTTTAAAAAAAATAATCCGTTCAAAAATTACAGAGGGTAGAGTTATCCATAGTTTTTTATCTGATAACAAGAATATAATTGATGAAGTAATATTGTTTTTCAGAAAGGCTCCCAACACATACACAGGTTGCGATGAAGCCGAAATATTCTCGCACGGAGGTTTGGCAATACCGGAAATGATAATTGAAGTCCTGGAAAAGAACGGTTGCAGAATGGCTAACCCCGGAGAATTTACGCAAAGGGCATTTTTAAACGGTAAGCTCGATCTTGTTCAGGTAGAATCAATAATGGATATAGTCAATGCAAAGACTAAAAATGCGGCTGTTTCCGCCGTTTCCATGTTAAAGGGAACTTTTTCCAAAGAAATATCACAGTTAAGAAACAATCTTGTTTCCCTATCTGCGTTAATCGAAGCAAACCTTGATTTTCCCGAGGAGGAAGACATAAATTTCGATAAGAGCGCAACTCTTGCTATTATTGACCGAATATCGGATACCATTGAAAAACTAATCTCAAAAGATGAAGATAATCTTCTGCTTAAACGCGGATTAAATATTGTGATTACAGGTAAACCGAATGTAGGAAAATCCAGCCTTTTTAACACAATGCTTTCGAAGGAAAAGGCTATAGTAACCAATATTCCCGGGACAACAAGAGATGTTCTGGAAGGGTTGTTGAATATTAACGGAATCCCCGTTTTAATAAAGGATACAGCAGGAATAAGAGTAACAAAGGATCCCATTGAAAATATAGGCATTGAAAAAACAAAGAACGAAATAAAGCATGCTCATATTGTAATAGCTCTATTCGATGTTTCAAGAACCTTTGACAATGACGATTATTTACACCTCTCATACCTCAAAAATGCAAAAAATGTTTTCTTTATATTGTCCAAATCGGATCTGAAAGCCGTATTAGATATATCCGAATTACCCGAAATATCGGGAAAAATTAACTGTAGAGACGAAAGTGCGGAACTTGAGATTAATAAATTAATTTAC
>WFRF01000251.1 GCA_015486655.1 Caldifarciminota bacterium
CAACTTTTCGATTTTTCCTTTTCGGAATTTATTACGGCAAAGATTATTAAGTTCATATTCATTTTAGGGCTTATCCTATCGGGTATTGCCACACTGGGAATTATAATCAGCGCCTTTTCTCAATCAGTCGTGTTCGGTATATTTGCTCTGATATTATCTCCTCTGATATTCTTAATCTATATAATTCTTCTCAGGGTATCACTTGAAATTATAATGGTAATTTTTCGTATATCGGAAAATATAGAGAAATTGGCCGAAGAGAATAAGGGGAATGTGACGGTTCACGAGAGTATGGATTAAAATCCGCTCAATCTCATTTAAAATAATATATGACTTGAATGTAATAGTTTAAAAATTTTCTTAATATATAAAATACGGAGATTGATACCTATTTTATTTGCTGTATTCGAGATCAATATATCCTGTTTTCCCCATTCCTTTAATTGTATAATGAGAACCGGTTGCATCGGTCCACAAATAAACTTGTCCCACCACGACAGGTTCCTGATTAGAAAACCAATGTGAGCTGTTATTAAAAGGATTTTTAATGTTTTTATAAAGGTATTCCCCCAGTCCTGTTGTATCGGAGTTTTTGGGGTAATTACCCCCTTTATCGGTAGCATACAGTTCCAATGATATATCAAGGGAGTGCATATTTGCTTCCAACATGGCAATCTTTGCCTTTGTAATAATCTTGTTATATTGAAATAATGCTATGGCTGCAAGGATCCCTATTATAACGACAACAACCATTATTTCTATTATTGTAAATCCTTTCCTCATAAAAATGATTTTAATAAATAAATTTAAAATTGTCAAATCAATTTAGTTTATTGTAGTAGATAGGTGTAGACATATTAACCACCTAATGGGAATAAAGGAAGTGGTAAAGGAGAAACGAGTGAGTAAAGTAGATAGGTACGGACATATTAACCACTTGATGTTATAAAGAACTATGTTGCAAAATGTGATTGTGTAACAAGTAAGAACTAAGAAGTGAGAAGTAGGAAATTTCGGAGTCAAGTTCAGAATGACCGATTGTGGACACTTTTATTTGCAGTATATTTATATCTGTAGAGACTTTGCATGCGACGTCTCAGTAGGAATTAATAATATACAAAATTGGTAAATATGTCTATCCTTTAGTTTCATGTAAATAAAGAAAAGGGCGGCTTAAAGCCGCCCTTTCATATATGAAACTGACTGTTTTTACTTGATTAGCGCTATCTTCGCCGTCTTTAAGCTGTTATTTGCGGAAACACGAATAAGATAGATTCCGTTTGATACTCTACTGTTGTTATTATCTGTTCTGTTCCACTTCAGATTATATACTCCTCTACTTCTGTAGCCGTTTGCCAATGTTTTGACTTTCTGTCCAGAAAGGCTGTATATGTCGGCTTTTATATTGGCTGATTGTCCCAGATTGAGCCTGATGTCAATACTGCTGTTTGATATGGCGGAAGTCGATATGGCGAAGTCAACACCATTTGATGTTTTTACTTTTTCTTTTATACCTGTGAAATTGTAACCGTCAAAGTAAACGTTTGTCGGTCCCCAACCGGCATATAAAACAGCTGAATTTTCAAGATAGTACAATCCGGTATATGTGATTTTCGTACATGCAACGGGAGATAATGTGTTTGTGGCAGCATAGTCACTTATAACCGTAACCGAATCACCAAAGAAATGGGATGGATTAGACGGATTAACCCAACTAAATAGAACATTATGTACGTTTGTACTATCTTCTTTAAGAGCTACGGTTAAAATGCCTCCGGATTTGTTCATAGCCATAGTACCCAGGTGTTGATCCCAGAAAATATGTCCCGGCATATAGGCTGTCTGACCGTACGAATATGTGGCTCCGCCGTCTACACTATAATAATATTGCCAATCTGAATTTGTTGAATATTGTTTTTCGTAACCAACCCAAACGACAGTGTCATTTGTTGCCGCAACGGATATATTTGAGAGGGGAGTGGCGGAATCTCCGTTACTCGTAACAGCTACAGTGGGAATCCAAGAAGAACCATAATCGGTAGATCTCTTCATTCTTATGTTTACCGTATCAGGATGAACTTTTTCTTCTAACAATGCAATATATACCTTGCCGTTTTTATCAGCGGCTATTGCCGGTTTTTTCATCAGGGGGTCAGCAAAAAGTCCTGTCGGGTTTATCCAGTTATTGCTGTTAATATTGTATCTGGTTCCAGTTATTGCAAGAGCATTAGAATATATGGCAGTGTCTTTGCCGCAAAGTGATACATATATAAAGCTATCTTGGCAAGCGGCATCAAAGTAATAAAGTGTGTCAACTCTGCCAGCGGAATAGTTTTTCCAGTACTGTACGGTAGAATCAGATTCGGGTATGCGACATATATATAAATCTCCGCCATTA
>WFRF01000252.1 GCA_015486655.1 Caldifarciminota bacterium
ACAGTGTGTCCGATTCCGTATACAGCGATGGAATCAGACAGGGTTTGAAGCAGCGGAAATTTGTAATCGGGGTAGAGAATCTCATTGCAGGCTTGCCTACGGATAAAACCCATCTCTCTTTCAGGGTAAGAGTAAAGGGGAAATACAGCCTGTTTTAAATTCACAAGATTTTCGTAATGCCGTAAAATCGCAAAAATGAAACAAATTTATTGTATTTCCGTATTTATAATTGGAGCGGAGGTGTGATTCTGAAGGATTATGAAATAACCGAGAAGGTATTAAAAGGAGATATTGAAATGTACGAGCTGCTTATCGAAAAATACGAAAATCTTGTAAAAAGTATAATTTACGGTATGCTTTATAATGAGGAGATAACGAAAGACTTGACACAAGATGTGTTTTTAAAGGCATTTAAAAAGTTGAAGCAGTATAATAAAAAATACCCTTTTAAGTTTTGGTTGACAAGAATTACGAAAAATCACACAATCGACTTTTTGAGAAAGAGTAAAAACAATGCATCGATAAACGATATAAATCCCATGGATTACTCATACACGGATGAAGATATTTCCGTCAGAAATGAAGAAAGAAAAAGAATGGAGAATGCAATGCTTAAATTAAATGAAGATGACAGAATGCTGTTATACTTAAAATATCACGAAGATTATTCAAATACCGAACTTTCCGATATAATGAACATTCCCATGAAAAACATACGATTAAAGATATTTCGAGCCAAAGAGAAATTAAAAAGAATTCTTGAACAGGATGAGTATTTTAATTCATACAGAGAGGTCGAAAATGAATAAAACCGGAAAAAGATCGGAAAACATAAATGATGATTCTTTTTTTGAAGTAATAAGGGGGATAAAAAGAATAGAAGTACCGAATATCAGAATTGATAAAAGAAAAATAATGCAGGATATTATGAAAGGCAGGGAAAAACCTTCCTTATGGCGTTATCTGGTACCGGTCATTTCAAGTTACCTTTTAGTTTCCACATTTTACTTTGTTTTCTATTTTAGAGAGATAATTTCAAATATTTTCCTTTACTACATGGAGAGTAAACTTAGGTGGTTCAGTCATATAGCCGTTAAATTTGTAAAGCTGATTTCACATTTTCCGGCTGATGTATTTATAATGCTTTTGGCAATTCCGATTATATCCCTGGTATCAATTATAATATTTAAACTTGTAATTTCGTTAAATAATTTACGGAGGAGGAAATATGAAAAGATATTTTAGATTTTTTATAGTGTTGCTGATTATTCTGTCATTTACAACGTTGTATGCAAAAAAACTCAATTTGGATGAGAATAACAAGAGGAAAGATGTTGTTGTTCAAACAAGGGACACAACATCTGATGATGCCGTTTCCATCGGCGGAAAACTTATAGTTGACGGTCTTGTGGACGGTGATGCCGTATCAGTAGGAGGAATAGTAGACATAGACGGGAAAATAACGGGAGATTTGGTAGTTATAGGCGGTACCGGCAACATAGGTCCCAATACGGAAGTGGAAGGCAGTTTCG
This sequence comes from Caldifarciminota bacterium, assembly GCA_015486655.1. GTDB lineage: Bacteria > Hydrothermota > 32-111 > QNBC01 > QNBC01 > QNBC01. The sequence goes on from WFRF01000252.1 coordinate 1,533, forward strand.
TAAACATAGGAAGCTCTCTTAACATAGATAAGAAAGCCGTTTTCCACGGGGAAAAAACATCCATTAATTTAGGTCCCATAAATCGATTGATAGGTAATCATTACCTCATGTCGCACGGAAGGACATCATATCGCCGGGGACCGTTCAGCTTTGTGCTGCGCTACGATATATCATGGATTAGAATTCTTTCCAAGTCCATCATATCGTATCTTCTGGCTTTAGCCATTGTTGTGCTGTTTAAGAAAGGGACGAGAAATGTGGAGAGAACTATGAACATAAATCCGTTTGCAACGTTTCTTGCGGGATTCCTTGTGGAACTGTTAATAATTCCCCTGATGATTATATTGGCTATTAGTGTCATCGGTATTCCTTTTATACCGATTTTTCTGCTCGCTCTATTTGTCGCACTTATATTCGGTGGAGCTGTTACAACTTATATGATAGGAAAATATACAGTGAACAAAATAGGTAAGGGAAAAATTCATATATCCCTTGTGGTTCTTGTGGGAACTGTTGTCATAGCAATTCTTCCTTTACTTAGTTTACTGATTTCCATGACAAATATAGGATGGCTGAATATATTGTTCCTTTCACTTACGTTTACCGAGATGTATATAATTCTTACATACGCTTTCGGGTCCGTTACTCTTAGTTTATTCGGAACGAGAATTTATAAAAATGAGGTGAAAGATGATAAATAAGTTCTTGTTACTGACTCTCCTGCCTATGTTTTTATTCGCCGGAGAGGCGAAATGGTATGGGAGAGGCATTCACAATATATCGGTTGTTGCAAACGGCTGTTATGTAATTGTGACCACAAAAAGAAATCCGTATCCGGTTTCAATGAAATATACATTGCCTGATAACTTGGTCAGTATCAGAAAATACGGAGACTCTTTGGAGATAAAAGCGGGAAAGGCAACCATTGATGATTCCAGTGATGTTTTGAACATTCAGATAAAAAAACATGTTGATAAAACCGATACCATTAATATAAATTTATATCCGGATAAAGATTGTAATTTGAAATTGAAATTCGGTGCGGTTAATGCAAAAATAATTTTCAGTGAATCTAAATTTAAAAATTTATCTCTGAAAAGCGGCGTGTCGGATGTACTGTTGGATTTTAACGGAGCGGGGAGAATGAGATTGGACAAAATTGATATAGCCGGGGGTGTCAGTAAATTGAGGATAAAGAAACTGTTGAATTCCGGAGCCGACACGGTAAACATGGAAGCGGGAGTAAGCAAACAAATAGTGGATTTATCCGGTAGGTTAAAGAGAAGTATGTTTATTGATATGGATGCCGGATTGAGTATGACAACGATAATAACGGACAGAAAAGTACCTTTGAAAATCGATAGCGATAATGATGTTATATCTTCAATTACCATCCCCGATAATTTCGTAAGAACAGGGGATGGTATTTATAAAAGCAAATACTATGAGGGAAGGGGAAAATCCATAGAGCTGAAAATAGGGAATTCAATGGGAAGCGTGGATATCATTGAAAGATAATCTATTCGTTTTTGCTTAACTTTTTTAATGCTTTTTGCACCTCGCGCAACTCTTTTTCCATTTGGTTTATACGCCATTCAATGGAAGATAAAATCCAAAACTGAAAATGGCTGACCTTTGATGCCGAATACAACATATATGAAATTTTCAGAGAGATCAAAAGTATTGCAAAATCGATTGCCAATGTTCGCAGTATACCAGGTAACATTATGGAGCCGATGAACGATATAATAACCAAGGTTATAAATAATATATTTATGATTTCATCGTTTCTCGTAGGGCGACCACCGATCTTGCCTATAATTGATCTTATTTTTTCTTTTTCTTTTAAAAATTGCTTTATCTCTTCCTGAAGTTG
>WFRF01000253.1 GCA_015486655.1 Caldifarciminota bacterium
GTAATGGATGAGAACCCTTTGGAGCGAAGCTGCAATTTAGGGTTCGTGTGTATCCCTCTTTACTTCTCCCCAAGGAAACACATAAGTGAGCATGCGTAACGCTATCCCTCTCCCTCCGCTTTACTTTCGTACATTGAAATTGATATAAATATTAAATGAGAACACAGTAAGCGTGATTGTTTATAATCGGTCATTCCGGACTTGATCCGGAATCTCACTCTGATGCTGAACCAAGTTCAGCATGACATTTGTCAATTACCCTATGTAGAGGGGTACTGCGAAGCAGGGGGGTGTTAAAAGAGCCATACGGGCTTTCCATTGAATTATAGTTTCTCAATTCCTATTTCTTAAATCTCGAAGAAATCTTTTTTACTCCCATTAGGTGGTTAATATGTTTACACCTATCTACTAATTTAGCCCTCTTCCTCTTGACAAAACAAGACATAATGTTTAATATATTCACCTATGAAAGAACTGGAAATTAACTCTATGCAAATAGAGGATGAACTTATATTAGATTTTGATATTCCTTTTGATAAATGGAAGATAGATTCCATAAAAAAGAATTCTACTGTCAAAATTCACACCGATATACATAAAATCAAAAACCGTTTTTTTATAAAGAGCGATATTGTTTTTACCCTACAATTACAGTGTTCACGTTGTTTAAAAAATTTTGACAAAGAGATAAAAGAACATATTGATGTATATTTTGAAAACAAAAGAAATTTAAAATCCTACGATACGGACTATAAAGATTTAGATTCTGCCATTTACGAATATTGGGGAAGCACCATCGATCTGAGCCAAATGGTCTATGACACAATCATTACATCCATACCGATGAAACCTCTTTGTAGCCCCAAATGTCGCGGTATAAAGTTGAAAGATAAGGATATAGATATAAAATTAGCATTATAAGGAGGAAAAAATGCCAGTACCAAAGAGAAGACACTCAAAAACAAGAGGAAGAAAGAGAAGAACAAATTGGAAACTCTCACAACCGGCAATTGCCCTTTGTCCGAAATGCCACAATCCCATGATTCCTCATCATGTCTGTCCCACATGCGGATATTATAATAAAAGGGAAGTAATCGTAACAGTTAAGAAAATGTAATGGAATATAAAATTGCAATCGATGCCGCCGGCGGCGACTTCGGCTACTCTCCCAATATTGAAGGAGCAAGATTAGCTTTACTTGAAAAAAATGATATTAGGCTTTTTTTGGTGGGGGACAAAACCGAAATAGAGTCGGGTATAAGTAAGTTCGAAAACAACCTTAAAGAAAGAATTGAAGTTATACATTCATCGGAATTTATATCCATGGATGATTCACCTACATCCGTAAGCAGTAAAAAAGATTCTTCAATCGTTAAAGGCGTGGAATTGGTGAAAAACGGTATTGCAGACTGTTTTTTAAGTGCCGGCAACTCAGGCGCCTGTATGGCAGCTTCTCTTTTAACATTAGGAAGACTGAGTAAAGTTCGGCGCCCAGCAATAGCTGCAATAATCCCAACATTGGAAAAACCCGTTCTTCTACTTGATGCCGGTGCAAACTCCGAAGTAAAACCCGAGGATTTAATTCAATTTGCCCTATTAGGCAGCATATATTCCGGAGAAATACTCGATGTACCGAATCCTTCAATAGGATTATTAAATATGGGAACAGAGGCAAAAAAAGGGACAAAAACAATTGTGGAAGCCTATAATTTACTAAAGGGAAGCAACTTGAATTTCGTCGGTAATGTAGAGGGAAACGATATTCTGACAGGTAAATGTGATGTCATAGTTGCAGACGGTTTTACAGGTAATATTGTTTTAAAAACCCTTGAAAGTTTTACACCGTTTCTCAAAGACGTTGTAAAGAACAGCAAGGGTATCGTTCATAAATATTTTACATACAAATTATTGAAAAAAGAACTTGCCAACTTTACATATGAAACTTACGGAGCAGCTCCGCTATTAGGGATAAATGGAGTAAGCCTTATTGCCCATGGACGTTCTACTCCCGTTGCGATTAAAAATGCAATTTTAACCGGGCGTAAGAATATAGAAAAAGATATACTAAATAAAATGTTAAAAAGCCTAAATTTGTGAGGTGTTGAATGGCAAAAAGACTAAAAATAATTGGGACAGGATCCTACCTTCCTGAAAAAATATTGACAAATTTAGATCTTGAAAAGATGGTCGATACGAGTGACCAGTGGATTACGGAAAGGACAGGTATAAAAGAGAGGAGAATAGCCGATGAGAATACGGCTGTTTCTGATCTGATGACGAAAGCAGCGAAAAATGCCATTGAGATGGCCGGTATTTCCAAAGAGGAAATTGACGGCATTATCGTTGCAACTGTAACCCCTGATATGATGTTTCCCTCAACAGCATGTATTGTTCAAAACAATCTCGAAATAAAGCAAGGGTTCGCATTTGACTTAAGTGCCGGATGTTCCGGTTTTTTATACGCTCTTGAAGTGGCACAAAATTTTATCGTATCGGGCAAATATAAAAAATTACTCGTTATCGGCGGAGAAACACTCTCCAAGATAACGAACTGGGAAGATAGAAATACATGCGTTCTCTTTGGAGACGGTGCCGGTGCAGCCATTGTTGAAGGAAGTGATGATGATTCCGGGCTACTCTCCTCAACCATTGGCGCAAAAGGCGAATATGGCGATCTTTTATATCAACCTGCCGGTGGTTCCCGCATGCCCGCATCCAAGGAAACCGTTGAAAAGAACCTTCATACTGTTTTCATGAACGGAAGAGAGGTTTTTAACCATGCAGTAAGAACCATGGTATCTGCCGCTAATGAGGCTCTGGAAAAAGCGGGAGTAAGCGGAGATGACATTGACATATTTATTCCACACCAGGCTAACGTAAGAATTATGCAGTCCACGGCAAAAAGATTACACATTCCCATAGAAAAAGTCTTTATAAACATAGATAAGTACGCAAACACATCAGCCGGGACTTTACCCATAGCACTTGATCAGGCTGTCAGAAACGGACAAATAAAAAAAGGAGATTTAATTCTTTTTGATGTTTTCGGAGCAGGACTCACATGGGGAGCTGCGGTAATGAGGTGGTAAAATGAGCAAAATTGCGGCTATCTTTCCCGGACAGGGAGCTCAAAAAGTCGGAATGGGAAAAGATCTTTATGAAAACAACAGATCTGCTGCGGATCTTTACGAAAAAGCCAATGAAATTTTGGGTTTTTCCATTAAAGACGTGTCTTTTAACGGACCTGACGAGAAATTAAAGATCTCATCCAATACACAGCCCGCCATATTTCTTCATTCGGCAATTATATACTCTCTTATTAAGGATAAATTTAAGTTTTCCTTTACTGCCGGTCACAGCTTGGGGGAATACGCAGCCCTATTTGCATCAGGCGTTATCTCTTTTGAAGACGGACTGAAACTTGTCCGAAGACGTGGAGAACTGATGAGTGAAAAATCCGAAAAAGAGGAAGGAACAATGGCTGCAATAATAGGACTAACAATGGATAAATTAAGCGAAATTATTGATAAAGCATCTAAAAAGGGAATAGTTATGGCAGCAAACTTTAATTCCCCGCAACAAATAGTTATTTCCGGAGAAAAACGAGCGGTTAAATATGCATGCGAACTTGCCATTGATTCCAATGCAAAAAAAGCAATCGAACTTAATGTTAGCAATGCTTTTCATTCTCCTCTTATGGAAAAAGCCAGTAAAGAGTTTGCCTCATTTATAGATTCGTTTAATTTCAACAATCCCGTCATTCCTTTTATTGCTGCCGGAGATTTAAAAATATATCGAAACGGAAAAGAAATAAAAGAGTACATGAAAAGACAAATTATGTTACCTGTAAAATGGGTCGATACGGTAACAGCCATGAAATCCGAAGGTGTAACGGAAGTGGTTGAATTAGGCCCCGGACGAACATTGTGTAACCTTATCAAGCGTATTGACAGAGATATAAAACTCAATTATATAAATAATATGGAATCCGTTAACAAATTACAATGAGGTAATTATGGAATTTAATGGAAAAACAGCTGTGATAACAGGAGGAAGAAGAGGAATCGGCAAGGCTATAGCACTGTCGTTCGCCAAAGCCGGAGCAAATATTGTCGTTATCGATTTAAACGAAGATAACGAGATCCAAAACGAATTCTCTTCATATCCGGGAAAATTTATGTATGTTCCCCTGAATATCGTTAACTACGACAGTGTGATGGAATCATTTAAAAAAATTGTCGAACAAATGGTGGCAATTGACATATTAGTGAATAATGCCGGGATTACAAGGGATAATTTAATAATCAGAATGGAAGAAAAAGAATGGGATGCCGTAATAAATACAAACTTAAAAGGCACATTCAATTGCTGTAAAGCTGCAATTCCGTTTATGATGAAAAAAAGATACGGTAAAATTATAAACATTGCTTCTGTAATAGGAGAAATCGGAAATGCCGGACAGTCCAACTATGCAGCTTCAAAAGCCGGTATAATCGGACTTACAAAATCATTGGCAAAGGAGGTGGCAAGGAGAAATATATGTATAAACGCTATTGCTCCGGGATTTATCGAAACCGATATGACAAAAGTTCTCCCGGAGAATGTAGTCGCTAATTATTTGAATAGTATACCTAAAAGAATATTGGGAAAACCTGAAGATGTTGCAAATGCCGTTTTGTTTCTATCATCCGAAATGGCAGATTACATTACAGGTCAGGTAATAAACGTAGATGGTGGATTGGTAATGTAAAAAAGGAGTAATTATGAACAGAGAAGAAATTTTTGAAAAATTGAAAGATTTGATGGTTGATAAACTCGGTGTTGATGAGAATGAAATTAAAGAGGAGTCCCACATAATTGATGATCTCGGCGCAGATTCATTGGATATAGTCGAATTTGCCATGGGAATCGAAGATGAGTTTGCAATTCCAAAAATTCCCCAAGAAGACATTGACAAACTCACAACGGTAACTGCAATAATCGATTACATAGAAGAAAAAACAAAGTAATGGAGTTTTTATGAATCGAAGGGTTGTCGTTACGGGGATTGGTGTTGTTTCTCCCATAGGCATCGGTAAAGATGACTTTTGGAAAGCACTGAGAACGGGCAAAAACGGAATAAAGAAGATTACTAAATTCCCAACCGAGGGGTTTGCATCAAAAATTGCCGGAGAAATCCCGGATTTTAATCCGGAAAATTACGGTTTGAGCCGAAAAGAAACCAGGAGAATGGATATTGCTGCGGTATATGCTGTAGTTGCAGCCAATGAAGCAATCAACGACTCAAAACTTGACAACGCAAAATTTGATCCTTACAGAGCCGGTGTTCTTGCCACTTCCGGAATCGGCGGTATAAACACTTTCGAGAAACAGCACAAAATATTTATGGAAAAAGGACCCTCGAGGATAAGTCCCTTTTATGTTCCAATGATGATTATTAACACTATCAGCGGTGAAATCTCCATTAGACATAAACTCAAGGGACCTAACTTTTCAGTGGTATCCGCATGTGCCTCATCAACACATGCCATTGGTGAAGCTTTTGAAATAATCAGAAGGGACGATGCCGATATTATGGTTGCAGGCGGAGCGGAGGCAGCAGTTACTGAAATGGCTGTCGGTGGTTTTTCATCTATGAGAGCCCTTTCAACCCGTAATGATGAACCGGAAAAAGCTTCAAGACCCTTTGATAAAGACAGAGACGGATTTGTCATCGGAGAGGGTTCGGGTATCATTGTCCTTGAGGAACTGGAACATGCTTTACAGAGAGGAGCAAAGATATACGGAGAATTAAAGGGTTATGGAGCCACCGGCGATGCTTATCATATTACAGCTCCTTCTCCAGATGGTTCTGGACCTGCAAAATCGATGGAGTTTGCAGTGAAAAAAGCAGGACTCAATCTTGAAGATGTAGATTATATCAATGCTCACGGGACATCAACACCATTGAACGATAAAATTGAAACAACGGCAATTAAATTATTGTTTAAAGAACATACTTATAAAATTGCCGTAAACTCAACCAAATCAATGACGGGTCATTTACTGGGTGCTGCAGGTGGAGTCGAGGCAATCGCCACTTTACTCCAAATTCAAAACGGGATAATACATCCCACAATTAACTATACCACAAAAGATCCGGAATGTGATCTTGATTATGTCCCCAATCAAGCGAGAGAAAAAGTTATTAAAAACGCAATTTCAAACTCTCTCGGTTTTGGCGGACATAATGCCAGTTTACTTTTCAGTCGTTATGAATGAATCTGAAGAGCTGGAGAATATTTTAGGTGTTAAATTTGACAAAAAAGATATTCTCCAGCTTGCTTTAACTCACAAATCTTATTCTTCGAAAAATAATGATCGCCTGGAGTTTTTAGGAGACACAATTCTTAACTTTACCATATCAAATTACCTCTTTGATAAATTTCATAATGCCTCCTCTGGAGATCTTTCAAGGCTAAAGGGGTATATAGTTAGTCAAGATTATCTTCTAATCATAGCAAAGAAACTGGAATTGAATAAATTTATCTTATTGGGAAAGGGTGAACTCCTCTCAGATGGTAACTATAAACCTTCTATTTTGAGCAGTGCTCTTGAAGCAATTATAGCAGCTATTTATATATCAAACGGTTTTAATGAAGCCAAACACTTTATACTGAACCATTTCAATCTTGAATCCATTCCTTTTGAAACGGACAAAAACTTCAAAGGAAAACTCCAAACAATCACATTGAAAAGATACGGTGTCCTCCCGGAATATAAAACTTATAGGAGCGGAAACAAATATATTTCAGAAGTTTCCGTAATTGAAAAATTTCTATCCAAAGGGGAAGGGTCCAGTAAAAAATCTGCCGAGAACAGTGCTGCAGTAAAAGCTCTCAAAATACTGAAAACTACCTGATATTTAATTTCTTGACAAGTTTTACAATTTTACTGTAAACCATACTATCCGTTCGGTTTTTATACTTAAGAGCCATTTTCAAATATTGTTTGGCAGTTTCCACATCATCCTTTGCAATGTATACAAGTGCAATATGGTAAAACACAATACCGTTTGGCTGCAAATTTAATGACTCTTTTAAATAATCCAATGCCCGGTCATACTTCCCTGTTTTAAACAAGACGTAACCTTTGCTGTCAAGAAAATACGGATTCTCGGGTGACATGGACAATGCTTTGTTTATATAGTACGTTGCCGTATCAAGGTTGCATGTATCACAATTTTCGGCAATCATATAACCTATATTATTATAAATGTAGCTGTTGGATGAATCTGATTTTAACAATCTTTTATATATCTTTAAAGCTTCCCCAACGCTATCTTCATGTGCATATATGCTTGCCAATAGAGTGCTTGAAAATTCATCATCTTTAAATCTCAAAAGATACTTTTTTGAACTGTCATAATTTCCCTTATCGTATAGTAATTGCCCCTTTAAGTTATAGATATAGTCCGTATCTTTAAATGTAAAACGCTTAAATGCTTCATTTAAATATTTAAATGCGGTGTCCGTTTCGGACAATTGAATTTCCGTTAATATAATTTTATAATATCCGTCTTTAAAATCCGGGAATCGTTCAACAGACTTTTTATACCATTTTTCTGATCTGTGAAAGTCTTTATAAACGGTGTACAGATTCCCGAGAAAATAGCATGAGAGATACTCCAATGAATCCAGATTTTGAGATGCCAAATAATATGCAAATGCATATTGATACTTCTCGTTTTTCTCGGCAATTCTTCCCCTATAACGCCAATATCTTGCATTGTTAGGATTTAAATACAACAGAGTATCGAGAATCCCTTTTAACTTGTGGAAATCCCCCGTTTGATAGTAAAGATCCGCGAGTTTATCTTTTACATAAAAATTCCCGGGGAGTTTTTCATAGAGAGTTATTGCCTTTTTAAGTTTCCCTTCATCCTCATAAACCATGGCTTTTCCCACAACGGCATAATTTACAAAACTGTCTCCTAACGTCCCAAGGGAATCATAATATATCAGGCTGCTGTCATAATCATTCAAAGCATTGAATATTGCAGCTTTGTTTTTATAATAAAAATAGGTTGGCAATGTTTTTCTGGTTTCGTTTAATACTCTTAAAGAGCTGTCGTATTTTTTACCCTCAAAAAGTAAATTAAGATAGACATCCAGGAATTTCTCTCCTCTCTCCCCTCTGTCATATAATCGATCATAAATGTTTCTCAGAGAATCAGCTTCCCCAATATTGTAAAAATAGACAGCTTTTATTTTAAGAAAATCATTGTCAATGCCAAATTTTTTCTCATATTCTTTCAACCACTTATATGCTTTTTTGTATTTCTGCGAAGAAATTTCGTTCTTTATTAAAGCCCTTAATATTTCCGAATCATTGGATAATTTATACGCTTTAATGTAAAGTTTTTCAGCTTCCTCTATTTTTCCCTCTTGAGAAAGGTATTGTGCTTTTGTATAGTATAGAACCGCTTTGTCGGAAGTTTTCGCTTTTAGACTTATCGATATCGATAAAAAAAAGAGGAGGCTCCAAAAGACCCTCCTCAATATAGTATCTACTCTTTTACGACCCATAATTTCACTGTTCCGACGACCTTAGGATGGATTTTGATTTTCACATCATATACACCGAGCTTTTTAATGGGCTCATCAAGTACAATTTTTTTCTTATCAATCTCATATCCTTCCTTTTTGAGTAAGTCCTCAATATCTGATGTCGTTACGGAACCGAAGAGTTTATCTTCTTCGCCTGCTTTGGCGGTAATGGTAAGCGACAATTTCGAAAGGTTCTCTTTGAGCTCTTCCGCATCCGAAACAGCCTTAACGAGTTTCTTGTTCGCTGCCGAAATAATGTGTTTTACCTTTTTACGATTGCTTTCGTTTGCAATTATCGCATATCCTTTCGGTAAGAGGTAATTACGGGCATAACCGTCCTTCACCTTCACGACGTCCCCGATTTTCCCCAATTTTTCCATCTCTTTTAATAAAATAATCTCCATAGTGCCTCTCCCTTATTTGTAGAAATCAACAACAAACGGAATTAATGCCATCTCTCTGGCTCTTTTTATTTCTCTTGATAATTTCCTTTGATGTTTTAAACATACCTTTGTCACTCTTCTCGGGAGAATTTTTCCGGTATCACTTATGAATTGTTTAAGTAAATCAACATTTTTGTAATCTATCTCGAGATTTTCATCATTACAAAATCTGCATTTAGTTTGTTTTCTCACCATCTTGCCTCCTTTTAAAACGGAAGATCATCCAATTCTTCATTATCGTTATGGTTATTTTCGGGTTCAACATTTTCGGGAACATCTTCATCTTTTTCAATCACTGCATCGGCATATTCTACACTCTTCTCCATGATTTGAATTTTACTTCCTATAATTTTATATGCTTTGCGTTGCTGATTATCGGATGTGGTCCATGTTTCTTCCTGCAGCCTGCCTTCAATAAAAACAGGCGTACCCCGATGTAGCTTTTCCTTTACCCTGTCACCGAGACTTCCATATAATGTAACACGAACAAATGTTGTCAACTTCTTCCATTCATTTGTAGTTCTGTCTCTAAAAACATGATTATTTGCTATATCAAAATTAACAACCACCTGATTTGATTTCGTAAAGCGAACGTCAGGATCCCTTGTCAATCTGCCCGTAATCATGATTTTGTTTATGTTGGGCATTTTTAATTCAGCCATAATACACCTATTTTTTCCTGATAACGTTAAATCTCAGGATACCGTCTTTGATCTTCCATTCTTCTTTAAGTTTGGAGATAACCTCCGGTTTTTCCTCGTACTCAAACAGGACGTAAAAGCCGTTATCATGCTTTTTGACCTGGTAAGCCAGTCTTTTGAGTCCCCAGCGGTTAACCTCTTTAACTTTACCTGATTTTTCAATTGATGTTTGTATAAACTCGATAAGTTTGTCAATTGCAGCTTCATCAAGTTCAGGATTTAGTATAAAGAGACTTTCGTAATTGTACAAAATACACCTCCTATTAGTGTGTTAGTTTGACATTGTATTTATTCATCGCAGAATTAATCCCCCTGCTCACCCACTCGAGAACAGCATTTGCCGCTTTATCTATGATGTCTTCAAGCTGTCCTTTTTCATCAGCAGTAAAATTATCTAAAACATAATCTTTAGCTTCCTGATTTACCGGAGAACCTATTCCGATCCTTAATCTCGGGAATCTGTCATTCTCAAGAGAGTAAATAATGGATTCCAATCCTTTATGCCCCCCCGAACTGCCGTTCTCTCTTATCCGTATCATACCGAAAGGGAGATTCAGATCATCACAGATTACCATCATTTTTGCTTCATCTATATTATGTTTCTCAATTAATTCGGCAACTGCTCTTCCGCTTAAATTCATATAAGTTGTCGGCTTTGCCACAATCATGTTATGATCTCTGAAATTCTTCTCAAAAAAATAATACTCACCTTTCCCCGGGAGAAAACGCTTTTTCAGTTTTTCCGAAAGATGATCAACAACCATAAAACCTATATTATGCCTCGTATAGCGATATTCTTCGCCGGGATTGCCTAAGCCAACAATTAATCTCTTCATTTACCGGGTTTCTCTTCCCCTTCTTCCTTCTTTTCGTTTATGACCTCAGGTTCTTTCACTTCGCCTTCCTCTTCCTCTACCTCTTCTTCAACTTCTTCGACATGTACGTGAGGTATTACCACTTCGGCTACTACATTTTCGATATTGTGAAGAATCTTTGCATCACCGATTTCCAGATCTTTCACATATATCTTATCTCCGACTTTCATATTTGTAATATCAAAAACGACTTTCTCCGGGATATTCATGGGTGTTGTTTCAATATCTATATCGTGAATAATTTGTTCCAACAAACCGCCTTCTTTTACACCTATGGCTTCACCTTCCAATACGATTGGAACCGTAACCTTTACGGTTTCACCTTTATGTACGATTCTAAAATCCACATGAGTAGGGATTCCATGTAAAGGATGCATCTGCATATCCTGTATAATAGCCATTTTTTGGTCCCCTTCAACATCGATATTTAAAACGGTGCTTTCCGAGGGAATTTTTCTCAATAAATCAAGAAGTTCTTTATTGTTTACCTTTATAGGTATTGTATTCTCTCCCGAACCGTAAATTATCCCGGGTATAATCCCTTCTCTCCTCAACTTTTTGGACTCTTCTTTGCCAATTCTCTTTCTAATATTTACCTTGATGCTAAAATCACTCATATAAGCCTCCTATATCTAATAAAATAATGTGCTCAAAGATTTTTCTTCATGAATTATGTTTATTGCTTTGCTTAATAAACTTGCCAGTGATAACACTACCATTTTGTCAAGTCGTTTACTTTCAACTATGGGAATAGTGTTGGTTGTGACAAACTCATCTATGGCGGCGTTGGCAATTCTCTCAATAGCATTACCCGATAACAGACTGTGTGTACAACATACCGTTACGGATTCCACATTCTTCTTCCTGAGTGCATTTGCCGCCCCCACTAATGTCCCCGCCGTATCAACTATGTCATCTATTATTATACAATTTTTACCTTTTACATTACCGACAATGTTCATTACCTCTGCCTGATTAGGTCTCGGCCTTCTCTTATCAATAATGGCAATGGGAACATCTCCCAATCGCCTTGCAAA
>WFRF01000254.1 GCA_015486655.1 Caldifarciminota bacterium
GGACTCATTGTAAGGTACATTGGTTTATCATTTGAGGTATTTACCTTAAATGGTTGAAGGGTTTCTTCCGATGAGGGAGCATACACTAAATAGGGGGTATTTATTTCCGTAAATCCCTCATTTAAGAAGTATTCTCGAACATTTTGTATAATATTTTCACGTTTAAGTAAAGTTTCTCTTTTTCCTCTGTCAATTACACTCTTTTGCCAGCGGTTGTTCAGGGGTGAATCGTTTTTGTTCCTTGTTAACAGATAAATTTGTTTAACTTCAACCTTCTTGTTATTGCTTCTCAGTTCAAAGGCTGCTATATCAAGATATCTTAAATCATGGTATCCACATTCAAGCGTAATAATTCCCGTTTCGTCTTCAATTGTAACAAAAATCCCGTCAACGTTGATAACTCTTCCGGCAATATAACATTTTTCTTGATTGAAAATATCTTTAATTGTCGTTTTCCCACGGAATTTACTGTATAATTTTATTTTCATCTATCAACTTTAAGAAAACTTTAATTATTTCGGGATCAAATTGTTTACCGCTTTCATTTTCCATAATTGTTTTAATTTCGTTAATTGATTTACTTGTTCTATAGGGCCTGTCTGTTTTAAGCGCATCAAATGAATCGGTAACGCATATTATCCTTGCAAAAAGTGGTATATCCTGTCCTTTTAGTTTGTCCGGATATCCTTTTCCGTCATACCTTTCATGATGATTCCTTACCCCCTTCAGAATGTCCTGATTATCTATAAAATATCTTAATATTCTTTCTCCGATTAAAGGATGCTGCATTATAATAGATCTTTCATGGCTGTTGAGCCCCTCGGGTTTTGAAAGAATTTTATCCTTAATTCCGATTTTGCCAATATCGTGCAGTAGTGCTGCTATTCTTAGATTATTTATGTTATTATTTTCTATTCCCATTGCTTTCCCGAGAATTACACTGAAATTGCTTACTCTTTCCGAATGCCCCTCTGTGTAATGATCTCTCGCTTCGAGGGCTTTAATCATGGCATTTATTGCCCGCAGGAACATTTTTTTTATATATCTGGTTTGTTCATTTACCTTCTGTTCCAACTTATTTTTATATTCAATATTTTCTTTTAAAAGCTTTCCTCTCTCAATTGCCCTTTTTACTGTCATAGCCAAATCGGTTATTTTAACCGGTTTTATTAAATAATCATACGCTCCTTTTTGCATTGCGGTTTTAATTACATCAATTTCAGAGACAGCGGAAACAGCTATGAATGATATATATGGAAAATTTATTCTTATATAGTCTATCAAATCCAAACCGGACATATCAGGCATGACCATATCTATTAAAACACATTCCGGTGTGTTATTTGATAAATACTCTATTGCTTTTACTCCACTTGATACTGTTACCGTATCATAATTTAAAATGGAAAGAAAATCTTTGAACGTTTGTAAAACATATTTATCATCATCTACTACAAGAATCTTTTCACGCTTTTTGGGTTTTCCATTCAACGGTTCTGTTCCTCCCCATAGCTTTTGCCATATACATTGCAGTGTCGGCCTTTGTGAGTAATTCTTTAACGGTTTTGCCGTCATACGGGAATGTTGAAATACCAAGGCTTATTGTTATACGCCCTTCGGGTTGGTACTCGGCATTTTTGAAATTGTATTCGATAATGGCTTTTCTTAAACGTTCTGCTGCGGACAGAGCGGATTTTTTATCCAATTTTTTCGCAATAATCACAAATTCGTCCCCTCCGAATTTACACAGTATATCATCATGTCTGAAGTTGCTTCTCATGACATTCGCAACTTCTTGTAATGTTCTTGACCCCATTAAATGTCCGTTTAAGTCATTATAATTCTTAAAATGATCAACATCGAGAAATATTATTGAAAATACTTCCCTGCTCTCACTTGAGTTGTTAATTTCTTTCTGCAATAATTCCCTGAAATATATCTGGTCGTATAATCCCGTGAGTCTGTCTGTTATTGAAATGTAAAATGTTTTTTTATAGGCTTCCTGAATTCTGTCGGTCTGTTCCTGTATGTTTTTATTGATGTAATATGAGATGTATGAAATTGTGATTATCAGGGAAGAGTACAGTAAAAAGGTAGCACTTAAAAAGGAATAGTTATGTGAGATATCGAAATGGATAAATATTTCCGAAAAACTTCTGTAATGACTTATAATTCCTCTGGATTCACCTATCATAATGGTTATGAGAAAAATTATGCTTGTGAAAGCAAAGATGAAAATGTAATAAGAATCCAAAATAAATGAATTTATGATTACAATTAGAATTAGCATTATTAAAAAGGGACTTGTTATACCGCCGGTTAGGTATATAAAGATAAAATAGCAGATAAAATCAACAGTTACTATGAAAATGGAAAATATAGATATGTAATTTTTATTAACTTTGTGCTTTGAGAAATTGTTGAGCTCTTTCAATATGACCAAAATAGTAAGCGCATATACGGCAAGCAGAATTTCAAGATAAGGACCGGCAGGGTTTGCGGGTACTATGTCAAGCTGTTTAAATATGAAAAAGATTATTATATTTAAGATGAACAGGAATATTTTGATGTTCATTACCCATTTAAGCTTTCCCTTTCGTGCTTCCGATTCATAGTCGAGAAGCTTAATGGATTCATCTATATTCAAAGTGTTTCCCTTCATAATTTTCGATTTCATATGTATCACCATCTTTTGATTTAATATAATTATAGCATATTTCGACCTTTCCGCCACCCCTATATAAATCAACCATGTAATTCGGGACAGCCATTCCCGATATAAATCCCCTCAATTTATGTACTATGGATATACCTTTATCAATACTGAGGCGGAAGTGTGCGGTTCCCCTTGTGTTGTCCGGGTGGAAAAGTGCATACGGTTTAACACCGATTTTCAAAAGCTCCCTGAGTAATATTTTCAACGTTTCAACATTATCGTTTATTCCCTTTAGAAGTACAATTTGAGCTCCCAGAATTATACCTGCGCCTGAGAGTCTGAGGCAAGCGGTTTTTACCTCCTCCGTAATTTCCAAAGGATGTACGAAATGAATATTCATATAAAGAGGGATAAATTGCTTTAGTGTATTTATGAGTTCCGAGTTGATTCTTTCCGGAAATGCGGCAGGTACGCGTGTTCCTATTCTGACTAATCCCACATGTTCAATATTTTTCAATTTTTCCAAAAGGTAAAGAATTTCCGAATTGTTCAAAAGAAGAGGGTCTCCTCCCGAGATAAGGACATCAAAGATTTCTTTATGGCTTTCAATGTACTTGATTCCTCTATCCCAAGTGTTTTTGCCGAAATTAACATTCTTTCCGAGAATCCTCTTTCGTGTACAGTATCTGCAATGAATCGGACAGATGTTATGTGTGAGAAACAGCACTCGATCCGGGTAACGATGAACAATTCCCGGAACGGGGGAATCGATTTCTTCTCCGAGAGGGTCTTCAAGCCCAGTGTTATCTTCCAATTCTCTTTCATCCGGTATAATAACAGGTTTTAACTCCGGATGGTTGGAAACCAGATTAAGATAATATCTGTTTGAAAAAAAAGGATATTTTTCCGAGACCCTTTTTAATGAGGAAATATCCTTATCAACAAGATGGGATGGTATCTCATCTATATTCCTTATACTCTTGGAATATTCCTTTTGCCAGTTTTTCATTATAATATATCTATCACAAAACCCCGTATTTTTCAACATGTTTAACTATAATATAATTTCATGGATAGGGCGGGATTAATATTCGCGTCTAATTCTTTTCGAATATATCTCCTACTTGAAACAATCGTAAAAAAGTATTATATACTACGGAACGGCAAGTTTATGCCTTAAAGGAGATATATGAATCTTAAAAAATACTGTCGGCGTTTTGGAATCTTTCCGATTTTTTTGTTTATATTTCTTTTTTCACACACATTGTTTGCAAATATAAGCATTAATGCCGTAGGCGATATTATGATGGGAACGCTGTATCCAAGGAGCATTCTTCCTCCCGATGACGGAAAAACACTGTTTAAATTTACCGAACATTACCTTCGATACGGAAATCCGGATTTTATTTTCGGTAATCTTGAGGGAGCCATAACCGATTATAACCACACGAACAAAAATATTGAATCGGGAAGAGCCTTTGCATTTGAAATGCCTCCGAGATATGCAGGATATCTTAAAAATGCAGGATTTAATATTGTATCCACCGCTAACAACCATGCAAGAGATTTTGGAACCCAGGGTTATGAAGACACACGAAGGTATCTGCGGCAAAACGGTATCTCAGCTGTGGGGACCAGGGATGAAATCAAATATTTTAATGTCAGAGGAGTAAAAGTTGCATGGATCGGGTTCAGTTGGTTTTCATATTCAAATAACATATTGGATTTACGACATTCAAAGGAGATTATAAGAAAAGCGGCAGATTCAAGTGATATTGTAATTGTTTCGGTACATGCCGGTGCAGAGGGAGACAGTGCCTTGCATATAAAAAACAAGAACGAATATTTTTATGGTGAAAACCGGGGAAACCTTATGAAATTTGCCCATCTTGCCGTTGATAACGGAGCGGACCTAGTATTGGGACACAGTCCGCATGTCCCCAGGGCAATGGAATTGTATAAGGGAAGATTGATAGCGTATTCTCTCGGCAATTTTCTGACTTATCGAGTATTTTCAACGACGGGATATAAGAGATTAGTGCCCATTTTGCATATCGAAATGAGTAATAAAGGTAAATTTCTGCGGGGCAGGATCATTTCCTGTGTTCAGATATCCTACGGGAGACGAAAAGGAATCCCCGTGTACGATTCTTCTATGAAAGTTATAAAGGTAATTAAAATGCTTTCGAATAATGATATAAAGAATAACGAAATAACGATAAGTGACAGTGGTTTTATAAATATAAAATATGATAGCATAAATGTACTGAGTGATTCAAGTAAAAGTTTTGATGTAAATAGCATATTTCAGGAGGAAAAATGATAAAGATAGCGTATTGTCCGACGATGCAACCTTATGCGGATTTGATTTCCAAAAATGTTAAAGAGGTGGAGATGCTTGAGGGAAACGCAGCCGCTTCTGTCTTGGCTGCCCTAAGGACGGGGCAGGTTGACGGTGTTTTAATAGGAAGAAATGCAAAGGAATATGAAATTGACGAGGAAACACATTTTGCAAGGCTAAAAAAGGGCATTACCCTCGTTTACATGCAAAAGGCAATGGTCGATGAAAATCAGCTGTCAACGATTCCGGTGAAAACATATCTTGAAAAGGATAAAGTCGGCGATATGATTCAATATTTTCAGTCGGTAGATTGGAGAGATTCTTTTGAAGACTGTTTTAAGGACGGTCTTGATATTCCAGCTCTGATTGACTGGGATGACTACAGAGATAATTTCGAGTTGCTTATTCCGGTAAACAGATTCGGGAAAACTCCCGTTTTTAGGGCTCCTGTTATCTATTATAAGAATATTAACGAAAGTACCATTGAAAAGATTGGTAAAGCCGTTAACGGTTAAAAAGAGAGAAGGGTTTGGCTGAAATTGTTTTTCCCGATTACGACAATTCCATCTTAAATTTCATTTCTTCCGTTTGCAAAATTTATGATGTTGATATTGGACATAAACCGCTTCGGGATTTTGATTCGGAAAAACTTGCATCGAGGGACAATATAATCCTTATAATACTTGACGGCATGGGATATAATCTATTTGAGTATATGATGGACAAAGTCAATGTAGAATGGAAAAATATTCGCAAATTAACATCTGTTTTCCCCCCAACAACAGCTTCTGCAATTACAAGCATGATGACAGGAAAGTCCCCATTGGAACATGGGGTTATAGGATGGTCTCTGTATTTCAAAGAATTCGGGAAAATAATAGATGTTTTACCGAAAATCGAATCTTCCACGGGCGAAGCATTGGGGAAATCTTACGTTCTGAATGCTGTTCTGAATATTGAAAGTATATTCAATAAGATTCATTTACGCACCCCGTCGATTGAGCTGATAAAGATTACACCCGAATATATAGCCGAAAGCGATTTTTCCCTCGCCACCTCATCTCCGGCGAGGATTATTCCATACAAGGAAATATCTGATATGTTTTCCGCAATAAGCAAGGCAGCGGGAGAAGAAAAAGAGAAAAAACTTATTATTGCCTATTCCGTAAATCCGGACGGGTTAGAGCATTTAAACGGCGTATATGCCGATGTGGTTTCGGATTACATGGTTAAAGCGTTTGATGAGATTGA
>WFRF01000255.1 GCA_015486655.1 Caldifarciminota bacterium
GAACTTTTAACGGATCCCAGCGGAAAGGTTTCCGGAGCGGTTTTATGGAATACCGAAACCGAGGAGTACAAGGTAGTTAGAGCAAAAGCAGTTATTATGGCAACGGGTGGTTTTGGCAGATTGCATATAAGGCATTTCCCCACAACCAATCACTACGGAGCCACTGCAGACGGAATAGTGCTGGCATACAGGGCAGGAGCGAAGTTGAGGGATACGGATACGGTTCAATACCATCCCACAGGTGCAGCATACCCTCAGCAGATTATCGGTTTGTTGTTAACCGAAAAGCTGAGAACGAGCGGAGCACAGCCTGTAAACGTTCATGGAGAACAGTTTGTATTCCCGCTGGAACCGAGAGATGTGGAAGCTTCGGCTATAATAAGAGAGTGCTACGGCAACAACAACGGTGTTGAAACCCCTACCGGAATGCGTGGTGTTTGGCTTGATACTCCCCTTATTGATATAAAGAACGGTAAAGGTGCCACTGAAAAGGCATTTCCAGCAATGGTAAGGATGTTCAAACGTTTTGGCGTGGATATGATTAAAGACCCCGTTCTCATATTCCCGACACTTCACTATCAGAACGGCGGTGTGGAAACGGATCCGTGGGGACACACTAATATAGAAGGGTTATTTGTAGCCGGTGAGGTTACGGGAGGTGTGCACGGAAAGAACAGGCTCATGGGTAACTCGACATTGGATTGCCTTGTGTTCGGAAGAAGGTCCGGTATGGAAGCCGCCAAATATGTTAAAGGTGTTCAAAATGCCGGAGAACTTACATTGAAGCATCTTGAAAAATATGTCACTATGTTAAAAGATGAGAAGATTGAGACAACAAGAAAAGCTCCGATTCTTTTCCCCGACTACAGAGGTAAAAAGGTACTTGAAAGAAAAATAGATTTAATGCATTAAGGAGATATTATTATGAATGAACAAGATGTTGAAAAACTGATAACAAAAGCTGAAAAACCATCGAAAGATGCTCTAAAAATGCATCCATATTACAGAGGTAAAATTCAGGTAAGTATTAAAGCTCCCGTCAGGGATGTCTCGGACTTTGCCATATGGTACACGCCGGGTGTTGCTGCGCCTTGCAGAGAGATAAAAGAGGATCCCATTAAGGTCTACGAACATACAAATAAAGGAAATTTTGTAGCGGTAGTAAGTGACGGAACAAGAGTTCTGGGACTTGGAGACATCGGTCCGGAAGCGGGGTTACCTGTTATGGAAGGTAAAGCTATGATATTTAAATATTTGGGCGGAGTAGACGCTTTTCCAGTTATGATAAAAGAAAAAGATCCCGACAAGTTCATTGAGATTGTCAAAGCTCTTGAACCAACGTTCGGCGGTATCAATTTGGAAGATATTTCAAGCCCCAAATGTTTTTATATCCTTGAAAAATTGAGGGAAGAAATGAACATCCCCGTATGGCACGATGACCAACAGGGAACGGCAACGGTAACACTTGCCGGATTAATAAACGCTCTAAAATTGGTAGGAAAGAAAATAGGTGATGTAAAGGTTGCAATGGTAGGGGCGGGTGCTGCAAATATGTCCATTGAAAGAATCATTGTGAGAGGCGGCGTGGACCCGAAGAATATTCTAATGGTTGACAGTAAGGGTATATTGAACAGAGACAGGACGGATATTGACAAAGAAACAAAAAAGGAAAAATGGCATATATGTGAAACCACAAACGGAGAAAATAAGAAAGGCGGTATTCCCGAAGCTTTGGAAGGAGCCGATGTGCTAATCGCTTTATCTAAATCCGGACCGGGGACCATTAAAAAAGAGTGGATATCCAAAATGGCAAAGGATTCGATTGTTTTTGCATGCGCAAACCCCGTTCCCGAGATTTGGCCGTGGGAAGCTAAAGAAGCAGGGGCTAAAATTATTGCAACGGGAAGAAGTGATTTCCCCAATCAGGTAAATAATTCTCTCGGATTTCCTGCTATTTTCAGAGGGGTTCTCGATGTTTGGGCAACAACGGTCACGGACAATATGTGTATAGCCGCTGCGGAATCACTTGCAAAAAGTGCGGAAAAGAGAGGATTACGGGATGATTATATAATTCCGACAATGGATGATACCGAAGCATATATTGAAGAAGCAGTAGCTTGTGGATTGCAAGCCATAAAAGAAGGGACAGCCCGCCGTCATTTAACGGAAGAAGAGCTTCGTGAAAGTGCTAAGGAAAAAATCGAACATTCTTTTAAAATGGCAAAATTTCTGATGGATGAAAAGATAATTCCAGAATACAAGGAATAAAACTTATACTGTTTACTGTTTGAATGAATAACCTCCGGTTTTGTCCGGAGGTTATTCATTTTTATGAATTTTTAC